>NZ_JBEPAP010000032.1:0-65435 GCF_040298665.1 Streptomyces sp. NPDC001508 | reverse complement strand
CACCCGCGGAGGGTGCCCGTCCCGAACCTGTGGACGGTGCCCGTGTCGAACTCGCGGACGGCGCCCGTCGCGAACCCGCGGAGGGTGCCCGTCCCGAACCTGTGGACGGTGCCCGTGTCGAACTCGCGGACGGCGCCCGTCGCGAACCCGCGGAGGGTGCCCGTCCCGCACCCGCGGAGCGCGGCCGTGTCGAACCCGCGGGCGGTGGCGCTCCCGGTGGTATCGGGGCCGCCGTCTTCACCCTCACCGCGCCGAACGCCGAAGCGCTGCGCCGCAACCTGCTGGTCCAGGCGGACGCGGCCGCGGCCCGCCGGGTGCCGCTCGGCCCGCTGGCCAGGTCGAGCAACCGGGTCAAGACCGGCCACCGGCACCGCTTCGCGACCGCCGCCACCGACACCGCTGAACTCGTGGCCCGCCTGCGCGAGTCGGCGGCCGACCCCGAGCTGCTCGCCCGGCTGTGCGGCGGTCCGGCCGGCCGGCCCCGTATCGCGTTCCTGTTCACCGGCCAGGGCTCGCAGTACCCGCGGATGACCGCCGCACTGCACGCGCAGTCACCGCTGTACCGGCACTTCCTCGACGAGGCCGACACCGCGCTGCTGCCGCACACCGGGCGGTCCGTGCGCGATCTGGTCCTCGCCGGCGACGAGGCGGTGCACAGCACCCGGTGGACCCAGCCCGCACTGTTCGCGGTCGGCTACGCCCTCGGCCGGACCCTGACGGAACTCGGCGTGCGCCCCGGCATGCTCCTCGGGCACAGCGTCGGCGAGTTCGCCGCCGCCGTCCTCGCCCGGGCGCTGCCGCTGGACGGCGCCGCCCGGCTGGTCGCCGCCCGCGGCGCCCTGATGCAGGAACTCCCCGCGGGCGGCGGCATGCTGGCCGTCCGGGCGGCCCGTGCCGACCTGGCGGAGTGGATCGAGGCGGAACCTCTCGTCGGCGTCGCCGCGGTCAACGGCCCCACCGCCACGGTGCTCTCCGGCGACCTGGCGGCACTGGAACGCGTCGGCGCCGAGATCGCCGCCAAGGGGCTCACCGCCCGCAGACTCCAGGTCTCGCACGCCTTCCACTCGCCGCTGATGCGGCCCGTACTGGACCGCTTCGCACAGATCGCCGCCGAGGTCGGCGGCACGGTGCCCGAGATCCCGGTGTACTCGACCGTACGCGGCCGGGTGCTCGACGGCGAGGCGATGGACGCCCCGTACTGGGTCGAACACATCGGCGCCACCGTGCTGTTCGGCGACGCGGCCGACGCGCTGCTCGCCGCCGATCCGACCCACCTGGTGGAGATCGGCCCCCAGCCGGTGCTCTCCGGGATGGTGCGCCGTCTCGACCGGCCCGCCACGGGCGCCGACCCGGCCCAGGTGCTGCCGGTGCGCGGCCCCGACTCCGCCGGCCGGGACCTCGCCGAGGCCCTTGCCGAGCTGTACCGCGGTGGCGTCGAACCGCACTGGGACGCCGCGTACCCGGCGCGGGAACGGATCGCGCACCCCCTGCCGCCGTACGCCTTCTCCACCCGGACCCGCTACTGGGCGAGGCATTTGGTGCGGAGCGCGGAAACGGCGGCCGGGCGGGCGGCCCCGGACCTCGTACCGCACTGGGACCCGGAGACCGCCCCCGCCCCCGTCCGCGCAACGGACCGGCCCGCAGGCCCGGCGGACCCGGTCGCGGACGCCGTCCTCGACGCCGTGCGGCTGGTCGGCGGCTATGCCGGCACCGAGATCGGCCCCCACGACCGGCTCTACGAGGACCTGGGCTTCGACTCCGTCATGATCATGGAACTGAAGAACCGGCTGGAGACCCGGCTCGCCGGCATCGGCACCCTGACGGTCCAGGACCTGCTGCCCCGGCTCTCCTCCGTCGGCGACCTCGTCGCCTTCCTGCGCGAACTCGGCGCGATCCCGGCCCGTCCCGGGCACCACGGCGACGGCGCGGAGAACCAGGCGCTCGGACAAGCGGAGAACCAGGCGCTCAGGGAAGAGGAGAGAACGGCATGACCACCCCGACGACTGCGACAAGCCATCTCGCCGCCATCGGCACCGCACTGCCCGGAGACCCGGTGGACAACGCCACCCTGGCCAAGGTGCTCGGCATCAACGAGGAGTGGATCGAGGTCTTCATCGGCACCAGGACGCGGTACTTCGCGCGGGACCTCGGTACCGGAGTGGTGCGCTGGTCGCTCGCCGACCTGTGCGCGCAGGCCGCCGAGCGGGCACTGGCCCAGCCCGGCACCGACCCGTCCGAGATCGAGTTCATCGTGCTCGGCACGGCCACCCCCGACACCCTGATGCCCGCCACCGTCAACCACGTCGCCGACCAGCTCGGCCTGGACCAGGTGCCCACCTTCCAGCTCCAGTCCGGCTGCGCCGGCGCCGTACAGGCCCTCGGCGTCGCCCAGGCGATGATCGCCTCCGGCCAGTACCGCACCGGCCTCGTCATCGGCGGCGACGTGTGCAGCAAACACCTCGACCTGGGCCGCGACGTGTCCGGCGCCGCCCCCGGCGACCTCGTCAACTACGTGCTGTTCGGCGACGGCGCGGGCGCGGCCGTCCTCACCGACGAGCCGCGCGGACAGGGCGTCGCGCTGCGCCACGTCCTCAACCGGTTCACCGGTCTGGGCCGCGCACCCGGGCAGATCATCGAGTGGTTCGGACTCGCCGACCGCTACGACGACCGGCAGGCCCTCACCGAGGACTACAAGGCCATCGAGGAGTCGGTGCCCGTCATGGCCGTCGAGATCCTCTGGGAGATGCTCGGCGAGCTCGACTGGGACGCCGACCAGCTCGACTATCTGCTGCCGCCCCAGTTGTCCGGCCGGATGACCCGTCGCATCACCGAGGAACTGGACGTGCCGGCCGCGAAGGACGTCTCATGCGTCGCGGACACCGGCAACAACGGAAACGCCCTGCCCTTCCTGCAGATCGAGAAGTTGCTGGAGCGGATGTCCGGCGGCGAGCGGGCCCTCGCGGTCGCCGTCGAGTCCAGCAAGTGGATCAAGGCCGGCTTCGCACTGGAGAAGATGTGAGCACCGACGGCACCGCCCCCGCGCCCGCCACGGGCGGCTTCACCCTCGACGACTACGTCCGGCTCGTCAACGACGAGATCGGTATGCCGCTCACCGCCGCGCAGGTGGCCGCCGACTTCGACGAACTGCCCGACTGGGACTCGCTGTACCTCCTCAAGCTCGTCACCGCCCTGGAGGCCGCCGTCGGCCGCAAGGTGCCGGTCGGCAGGGTCCTGGAGGCCCGCAGCCTCAAGGAGATCCACGAACTGGCGGTGGGCGGGTGAGCAGCACCGCCACCGCCGTACGGCGCCGCCGCCACACCCTGTACTTCCTGGAGTGGGCGGCGGCCCAGCGGCCCGTGCACCTGGACACCGACGTCGACATGACCCGCGTCCAGGCGCACCGCGCCGCCGCCCGGGAAGGCGGCCGGCGCTACTCGGTCGTCAGCTATCTGCTGTACGCGGCCGGACGGGTCCTCGACCGGCACCCGGACGCCAACGCCGTCATGGCCCCCGGCTGGCCCGCACTGCTGCGCCGCCCGAGGATCGTCCGCTTCGACGGCGTCACCGCCAAGGTCGCCCTGGACCGGCCCGTCGAGGGCGAGCGCACCGTCCTGTCGGCGCTCGTTCCCGGCCTGGAGGCGGCGAACCTGCGCGAGATCCAGCAGCGCATCGACCGCTACCGGGGCGAACAGGCCGCCGAACTCCCCGAGTTCAAGGGCGTACGGATGCTGGGCCGGCTGCCGGTCCCGCTCGGCAGGGCCGCCTTCGCCGCGGCGCTGCGCGACCCGCGCCGGCGGGCCGGCGTGTTCGGCACCGTCTCGGTCAGCTCGCTCGGCCACCGGACCGTCGACGGCTTCCACTCGGCCGGCGGCACCGCCGTGACCCTCTGCGCCGGCCGCATCGTGGACCGTGCGGTGGTCCGCGACGGCGTAGTGGTGCCCGCGCCGATGATGCGGCTCGGACTCACCTTCGACCACCGGGTGATCGACGGCGCGACCGCGGCCGACGTGCTGTCCGATCTCCACCACACCATGGAGACCTTCGATGACGGCACCTGGGCGGCGGATTCCGGGCCGGACCCTCGCGGAGCCGACCGCGATCCTCGGCCCCTCGGCGGGCTGGAACAGAGTACGCGCTGACCTGGAGCGGCACGGTGCCGTGGTGCTCGGCGCCCGCCAGGACGACTGGCGACCGGAAGGTGCGGGCGCGCGGCGGCTGCGCGCGCTCCTCGGCCACGACTGGGAGCGCTACCGGGAACTGACGCACCCGAAGGTCCGTACCCGGTTCGCCGCCTCCCGCGTCCTGCTGAAGTTCGCCGCCGCGGCGGCGCTCGGCGTGCGGCCCCAGTCCGTGGAACTCGGCTACGGCCTCACCGGACGCCCCTGCCTGCGCGGCTACGACGGCCTGCACATCAGCCTCAGCCACACCGATGACCTGCTGCTGGTCGGCCTCGCCACCGACGGCGCCATCGGCGTCGACGCCGAGCGCAGCGACCGCGTCCTGTACGGCTCCGGCATCGGCCGGCACATGTGCACCCCGTACGAGACGGAGCGGATCGAGGCCCTGCCGGTCGCGGAGCGCAACCCCGCCCTGCTGCGGCTGTGGACCCTGAAGGAGGCGTACAGCAAGGCCATCGGTCTCGGCATGCTGTTCCGCTTCACCGACTTCGGCTTCAGCCCGGACCGGGCGCCCACGGATCTGCTGCGCCCCGACGGCACCCCCGGCACGGTCGGCGCCTGGGCCTTCCACACCGTGTCGTTCGCCGGCCGCTACACGCTGGGCGTAGCGGTCGGCGACGCCGGCTTCGGCCGTACGGCGGACACGGCGGCGGCCACGGCACTCGACCCGGCCGTCGTCGACGCCCTGGTGGCGGCGCAGAACGAGGAGGAACCGCAGCCGTCCGCCCGGCGCCGGGGATAGCCCCGTGGCACCGGGCGGGCGGTCTTCAGGCGGCCTGGCGGGGCGGCCGTGTCGAGGGGAACAGCCAGACTCCGGGCCGGACTTCGAGTGGGAGGGAGGCTGCGGCGGCCGACTGGCCGGAGCCGAGTGCCAGGCGCAGCGCCAGGGCCGTGCGCCGCGCGTACTCGGTCCAGCGATGATCACCGGCACGGCGCGCGGCACCCTCGCACGCGCCGAGGCGGGCCAGCGCCTCCTCGTGGCGGCCCTCGCGCTGCGCCACCAGGGCCAGTCCGCGCAGCGACTCGGCCGCGCCCCGCACATCGTCGACCAGCCGGCTCACCGACAGGGCGCGTGCGTAGCCGCGGCCGGCCCGGGCGAGCTGCCCCCGCGCGAGGAGCGCGTCCGCCTCGGCGGACAGACAGCGGCCCGCCGCCGCCCGGTCACCGTGCCGGGTGAACAGGTCCCCGGCGAGCCGGTAACGGTCGACGGCCTGCCCGGTCCGGTGGCGCTGCCAGGCCAGGTCGCCGAGGGAGCGCAGGATCACCGCCTGCGCGTGCACGTCACCGGCCGTGCGGGCCGCGTCCAGCGCGAGGTCGTGCGTCGACTCCCACTCGTCCCACAGGGCGCCCGCCTCGTAGTAGCCGGACGCGGCCGAGGCCAGCGCGCAGCACAGGCTCCACAGCCCGGCCGCATGGGCCTGCCGCACGGCCTCCGCGAGGCCCGCGGACTCCTCCTGGAACCACCGCAGCGGCGCCCGGCCGACCATCTCCTCGGGCGAGATCCCGGCCACGGGTTCGGCGTCGTGGGTGAGCCGGTCCCGGCCGGGCGCCAGTTGCGCGTCCGCGTACCGGGCCGCCGCCAGATAGGCACGGCACAGCCGTGCCACGGCCGCGGGGCCCTGCTGCGGGGACTCCTCGGCCAGGACGTCGAGGGCCAGCGAGCGCAGCAGCGCGTGGAAGCCGTAGCGGACGGGGGCCAGGCGCCCCGGCCGCCGCCGTGCCTCCAGCAGATGCGCCTGCACCAGCCGCTCGGTGAGCCGCTCGGCCCGCGCCGGGTCGGTGCCGAGCAGCGCGGTCGCCGCCCAGGGCGCGAAGTCGGGCAGCGGGGCCGGCGCGAGCATCCGGAAGGCGTGCCGGGTCTCCTCGTCCACGTCGTGGTAGGCGGTCAGCAGGGTGCTGCGCACATCGAGGTCGCCCAGGGCGAGCGCGGCCAGCCGGGTCCGCTCGTCCCGCAGCCGCCGGGCGAGTTCGGCGGCGGTCCAGTGCGGGCGGGCGGCGAGCCCGGCGGCGGCCACCCGAAGGGCCAGCGGCAGCCGTCCGCACAGCCGGGCGATCTCCGCCGCCGCCTCGGCGTCGTCCCGCATCCGCTGTCCGCCGCACGCGGCGAGCAGGGCCTCGGCCTCGGCCGCGGAGAGCACATCGAGGCTCAGCCGTCGCACGCTCTCCAGCGCGCCGAGCATCTGACGGCTCGTCAGGACAACCGTGCTGTCGGGCAGCGCCGACAAGACCGGCCGTACCTGTGCCTCCGAGACGGCGTCGTCCAGCACGACCAGCGTCCTGCGGCCCTCGGTGCGCCGGTGCAGCAGCTCCGCGAGTTCCGCCTCGGACGACGGCAGCGCAGTGGTGTCCACGTCATCCGCCACGTCCGTCGCCCGCGGCCCGCGCAGCCGTCGCAGCAGGGTGGCCATGGCGGTCCTCGGTTCCACGGCCCGCCCGCCGGCGTCCCGCAGCGTCACCAGGATCCGCCCGTCGGGGAACCGGTCGGCGGCGCCGTGGGCCAGTCGTACGGCCAGTGCCGTCTTTCCGGCGCCGGCCCGGCCCGACACCACGAGCACCCTGTTGCGGCCCGCGGCGGTGTCCGCCAGCAGTCGCTCACCGACGGCCAGTTGGTCCTCGCGTCCGGTGAAGTCCGCCACGGCCGGCGGCAGCCACACCGTGGGCCCCGCGGCCCGGCCGCCGCCCCCGGACCCGCCGGCCGGTCCGCCGGGCGCCGCGTCGCGCTGCGTGTCGGGCTGTGTGTCGGGCTGTGTGTCGGCCGGGGGGTGGCCGGATCCGCCGACCCCGACGAGGCGGCGCTCCGGCCCGCCGTACCGGGCCAGCGACGGATCGGAGGCGAGGATCCGCTCCTGGAGCCTGCTCAGCACCGGCCCGGGCTCCACCCCCAGCTCCTCGACGAGCGAACGCCGCGCCTGCTGATAGACCTGGAGGGCGTCGGACTGCCGGCCGGACCGGTACAGCGCCACCATCAGATGACAGTGCAGCGTCTCGCGCAGCGGGTGTTCATGGGCCAGGGCCATCAGCTCACCGACCAGTTCCTGGTGCAGCCCGAGCCGCAGATCCGCGGAGATCCGCTGTTCCAGCACCTCCGCGCGCAGTTCGTTCAGCCGGATCGCGGAGGTCTCCAGCGAGGGGCCGTGCGCTATGCCCGACAGCGCGGGTCCCGTCCACAGCCCGAGCGCGCGGCCGAGCGCCCGCGACGCGGCCTCGTACTCGCCCCGGCCGTAGGCGGCCCGGCCCTCGGCCCGCAGCGACTCGAAGACGGCCAGGTCCAGTTCCTCCGGGCCGACCCGCATCAGATAGCCCGGCGGCCGGGTCAGCAGGGGCTGTGCCGTGCCGGTGTCCGCCCCGGCGCCGTCGGTGCCCTCCAGCAGGGCCTTGCGCAACTGGGACACATACACCTGAAGGGTGGTGGTGGCCGTGCGCGGTGGTTCCGCCCCCCACAGCTCGTCGATCAGCGTATGGGTGGAGACCACCGTGTCGCGCCGCACCAGCAGGGTGGCGAGGACCGCGCGCGGCTTGGCCGCGGACGGCGTACGAGGCGTCATGTGCACGGGGCCGAGTACCCGGTATCTCATCGCGCGGCTCAGCAGTCCTGCAGCACGGACGCCGAGATCCGGGCCACGACCCGGCTGCCCTGGAGGAACGAGAGCCGCAACTCGACCACCGGCCGGCCCGCCGAGTCCCGGCTCACCCGCCCGTCCGCGCGGCGCGCGCCCTCGCGCACCGTGCAGCGCAACGGCAGTCCCGGCTCGGCGAAACCCCGGAACGCCGCCTGCCAACGGGACAGCACGGCGTACGAGGGCACAAAGCCGCGCAGTTCGGCGGTGGCGAGCAGGCCCACCTGACGGGACACCTCGAGGAACAGCAGCGGCGGCACCTCGTTCGGCGCGTCGGCCGCGAGGCGCAGCCCGGCCGCCGCCCTCGCGTCGATGGGGAAGTCCAGTTCCTCGTGGCCGGCCGCCCCGGTGTGCTCGGGCAGCCCGACCAGGACGTTGCGGACGTCCCGGTGCCCCACCTGCTCGGGCAGCGGCACGCCCGCGGGCCGCCGGTCCTCGTCCCAGCCCGCCATGGGGTTCTGGCTCTGCCGCCGTCCGAGGTCGCGGTGGCTGCGGTAGACGCCCTCGGTGAGGAAGACCAGCCGGGCCGAGGCGGTGCCGCAGCGCTCGCCGTCGATGGACACGGCGGCCTCGCACTCCAGGCCGCGCGGCACGCCGGCCACGACGTCGAGCGGCGTCATGCCGAGTTCCAGGGCGATCCCGGCCGGCGGGCCGCCGCGGCGCCAGGCGTCCAGACGGGTGATCGCGGCGCCGCCCGAGGCCACCACGGGATGCCAGCCGGGCGGCACTCTGAAGTACCGGCGCGCCGCGAACAGCATGGTCTGGCGCAGCGACTCCACGGGGAACAGCAGATCGTGGAACCGCGTCGCGCAGTCGCCGAACAGCGGGTGGGCTTCGGAGAGTTCTGCAGAGAACGCGAAGTTCTGCCGTACCGGCGCGGTCGCCTTCAGCAGAAAGGCCTCGGGGCTGGCCGGCCTGTGGACCAGATGGTGCGCTCCGAGGAGGGAGGGGGACGGTGCGGTGTGGGTGTCCATGGGATTCCTCTGCGGCGGTGTCCGGCGGCTCTGCGGAACGCTTGCTGGGCACGTGCGCTTGACGGGGTGCACGTTGCCCGACTCCGCTGAAGGACCGGGGAAGCCGCACTGAAGCCCTGGGGCCAAGGCCCCCCTGACCTGGCCGGCTCAGTCCGCCCGGACGGGTTCTCGCGCCACGACCGGGTGGTCCCGGGGCAGGGGTTCCGCCCCGCTCGCACCGCCGGACGCGCCGGTTCCGGCCGTCGTGAAGACCTCCCGTTCGGCGGTGAGATAGCCGGACCACTCGTCGGGCAGGGCGTCCTCGTAGAAGATCGCCTCGACCGGGCAGACGGGCTCGCAGGCGCCGCAGTCGACGCATTCGTCGGGGTTGATGTACATCTTGCGGGGGCCTTCGTAGATGCAGTCGACGGGGCACTCCTCGACGCAGGCCATGTCCTTGAGGTCCACGCAGGGCTGGGCGATGACGTACGTCACGGGCTCTCCACGGTCCAGGTGTCGCTGCCGGCGAGGAGGGCGGCGAGGTCGCCCTTGCCGTGCCGCTCGACGGCGGTTTCCAGTTGTTCGGACATCCGGGCGTCGTAGACCGGCCGGGCCACGGACCGGAAGACGCCGATGGGTGTGCGGTGCAGGGTGTCGGGGTCGGCGAGACGGGACAGGGCGAACGCCGCGGTGGGGTTGGTGCCGTGGGCGTCGTGGACGAGGACCTGTGACTCGTTGTCCGGGGTGACCGTGACCACCCGCAGATCGCCGGTGCGCGGGTCGCGTACGACGCCCTGGGCGCGCTCGGCGCCGAAGCGGATCGGCCGGCCGTGCTCCAGGCGGATCACGGCCTCCTCGGCCCGCTGGCGGTCCCTGACGGCGTCGAAGGCGCCGTCGTTGAAGATGTTGCAGTTCTGGTAGATCTCGACCAGGGCGGTGCCGGGGTGGGCGGCGGCCTGCCGCAGCACCTCGGTGAGGTGGGCGCGGTCGGAGTCGACGGTGCGGGCCACGAAGGACGCCTCGGCGCCGATGGCCAGGGACACCGGGTTGAAGGGCGCGTCGAGCGAGCCCATCGGGGTCGATTTGGTGATCTTGCCGACCTCGGAGGTGGGGGAGTACTGGCCCTTGGTGAGGCCGTAGATGCGGTTGTTGAAGAGGAGGATCTTCAGGTCGACATTGCGGCGCAGCGCGTGGATGAGGTGGTTGCCGCCGATGGACAGGGCGTCGCCGTCACCGGTGACGACCCAGACGGACAGGTCGCGGCGCGAGGTGGCGAGACCGGTGGCGATCGCGGGTGCGCGGCCGTGGATCGAGTGCATCCCGTAGGTGTTCATGTAGTACGGGAACCGGGAGGAGCAGCCGATGCCGGAGACGAAGACGATGTTCTCCCGGGCCAGGCCGAGTTCGGGCATGAAGCCCTGTACGGCCGCCAGGATCGCGTAGTCGCCGCAGCCGGGGCACCAGCGCACCTCCTGGTCGGACTTGAAGTCCCGTGCCGAGAGCGGAACGTCCGCCTTCGGCACCGGCGACAGGGCCTCAACGGGCATGGACGGCCTCCTTGAGAACGGTGACGAGCCGCTCGACCCTGAACGGCGTTCCGTCGACCTGGCTGTACGAGTCCGCGTCGACCAGGTACCTGGCCCGCAGCAGGGCGGCGAGCTGGCCGAGGTTCATCTCGGGGACGACGACCTTGTCGTAACGCGCCAGCACCGCCCCGAGGTTGGCGGGGAACGGGTTGACGTGGCGCAGATGGGCCTGGGCGATCGGCTCGCCCGCCGCGCGCAGCCCGCGGACAGCGGCGGTGATGGGTCCGTAGGTGGAACCCCAGCCGAGGACGAGCGTGCGCGCGCGGTGCGGGTCGTCGACCGCGAGATCGGGCACGGCGATGTTGTCGATCTTGGCCTGGCGGGTGCGGACCATGAGGTCGTGGTTGGCCGGGTCGTAGGAGATGTTCCCCGTGCCGTCCTGCTTCTCGATGCCGCCGATGCGGTGCTCCAGACCCGGTGTGCCGGGCACGGCCCAGGGACGGGCCAGCGTCTCGGGGTCGCGTTTGTAGGGCCGGAACACCTCGGTGCCGTCGTCCAGCGTGTGGTTCGGTCCGGTGGCGAACCGCACGCGCAGATCGGGCAGTTCGTCGAGTGCGGGGATGCGCCACGGCTCGGAGCCGCCCGCGAGGTAGCCGTCGGAGAGCAGCAGCACCGGGGTGCGGTAGGTCAGCGCGATCCGGGCGGCGTCGAGGGCGGCGTCGAAGCAGTCGGCGGGGGTCCGCGGCGCGACGACGGGCACGGGGGCCTCGCCGTTGCGGCCGTACATGGCCTGGAGCAGATCGGCCTGTTCCGTCTTGGTGGGCAGGCCGGTGGAGGGCCCGCCGCGCTGGATGTCCACGACCAGCAGCGGCAGTTCAAGGGACACCGCGAGCCCGATGGTCTCCGACTTCAGCGCCACACCCGGGCCTGAGGTGGTGGTCACGGCGAGGGCCCCGCCGAACGCGGCCCCGAGCGCGGCGCCGACGGCGGCGATCTCGTCCTCGGCCTGGAAGGTCCGTACGCCGAAGTTCTTGTGCCGGGACAGCTCGTGCAGGATGTCCGAGGCCGGGGTAATCGGATACGAACCCAGGTACAGCGGCAGGTCCGCCTGCCGGGACGCGGCGATCAGCCCGTAGGACAGCGCCAGGTTCCCGGAGATGTTGCGGTACGTGCCGGCGGGGAACGCGTCGGCGGCGGGCGCCACCTCGTAGGAGACCGCGAAGTCCTCGGTGGTCTCGCCGAAGTTCCAGCCGGCCCGGAACGCGGCGACGTTCGCCTCGGCGATCCGTGGCTTCCCGCCGAACTTCCGCCGCAGGAACGCCTCGGTGCCCTCGGTCGGCCGGTGGTACATCCATGACAGCAGGCCCAGCGCGAACATGTTCTTGCTCCGCTCGGCCTCCTTGCGGGGCAGACCGAAGCCCTTCAGCGCCTGCACCGTCAGCGTGGTCAGCGGCACCGGATGCAGCGTGTAGGCGTCCAGGGAGCCGTCCTCCAGCGGGGAGGCGGCCCAGCCGGCTCTGGTCAGCGCGCGCCCGGTGAACTCGTCGGAGTCGACGACGATCTCGGCGCCGCGCGGCAGATCGCCGAGGTTCGCCCGCAGGGCGGCCGGGTTCATCGCCACCAGCACGTCCGGCGCGTCGCCGGGGGTGAGGACGTCGTGGTCGGCGAACTGCAACTGGAAGGAGGACACGCCCGGCAGGGTGCCGGCGGGCGCCCGGATCTCGGCGGGGAAGCTCGGCAGCGTCGCCAGGTCGTTGCCGAAGGACGCCGTCTGCGAGGTGAAGCGGTCACCGGTGAGCTGCATCCCGTCGCCGGAGTCCCCCGCGAACCGGATGATCACCCGGTCCAGGCGGCGGATCTCATGGCCCGTCCCGGCGGTCCCGTCCCTGATCTCGGGGCCGCCGCTCATGTCACTCGTGCCACTGGTATCAATCGTCTCCACGGCCACCGGCCGCTCCTTCCCGTCGACGCAGCTGGCTGCCTGCCGCCGCACGCTAGTGAGCGCCCCTTGCGACCGGCCAAAGCCTCCGCGACGCCGAACACGTCCGCGCCCGCGACGCATCAACCCGGGAACGGCGCGGAACGCCCGACACCCGCCACGAGCAGGCTCCAACACACCGGAAGCCCGTCGGCTCGGCCGCTGCCGTGGGTGCCTGGTCGGCGGCCGGCTGGTGGACCTGACCCCCACGCGACCGACGGCCTGCCACCGTCCCGGGGGCACCCGTCGGCTCGGCCACCGCCGTGGGCGGTCGGTCGATGGCCGCCACGGTGGACCTGGCACCCGCCCGCCGGCTGCCTGCCGCCCGCCCCGGGCACGGCACGCCCCGCGAGGACCACGGACGCGACCAGGGCCACGGCCACGGGGACGGCCCGGTTCGGCGTGCCGGAAGGGCCTCGGCTCGGCCGCTGCCGTGGGTGCCTGGTCGGCGGTCGGCATGGTGGGCGCGCCCGCGGGTGACCGTCGGCGGCCTGCCGGCCGCCCCGGGGCGCCCGTTGGCGCGGCCACCGCTGTGGGTGTTCGGTCGACGGTCGGCACGGTGGAGGTGACACCCGGGTGACCGTCGGCGGCCTGCCGCCCGCCCCGGCCACGGGCCGCGCCGCGAGGGCCGTGGGTGTGGGCTGGGTTGTGGCTATGAGGGTGGCGCCGCTGTCAAGGGAGCCAGTCCGCGTCCCGGGCGATGCGGATCGCGTCGACCCGGTTGCGCGCGTTGAGTTTGCTGACGATGGTGGTCAGGTAGTTGCGCACCGTGCCCGCCGACAACCGCAGCATGGAGGCGATCTCCCGGGCCTCCGCCCCCTCCGCCGCGAGCCGCAGCACCTGGGTCTCCCGGTCGGTCAGCGGGCTCTCGAACTCGCCCCAGGCGGCCAGCGCGAGTTCCGGGTCCACGGCACGGTGACCGGCCGCCACCCGCCGTACGGCCAGGGCGAGTTCGCCGGACGGTGCGTCCTTGAGGAGATAGCCGGAGACCCGTGCCTCCAGGGCCCGGCGCAGGGTACCGGGGCGGCCGAGGCTGGTCAGGATGAGGGTGCGGCACTGGGGAAGCCGTTCCCGCAGCCGGGTGGCGGCCGACAGACCGTCGACACCGGGCAGGTCGATGTCGATGATGGCGACATCCGGCCGGTGCTTGAGCGCCATGTCGACGATCTGGTCCCCGCGTTCGACCTCGCAGACCACTTCGAGATCGTCCTGGAGATTCAGCAGAGCGACCAGGGCGCCGCGGACCATGTTCATGTCCTCGGCGAGCAGTATCCGTATCACTGAGCTCCCGTCTGCGGTCCGTGAGCGGCCGGATCGTGGCGAGGTGTAGTAATCCGTACTGTTGCCGCAAAGGCATGTGATCATGCGGCCGATCCGTTGCGCGGGACCATGAAGTCCCGTGGTTCCGCGGAGTTTTCCGATGGTTTTCTGACCGGAGCTTCCGCGACGAGGCGGAATGTGCCGTCCTTTCCGATACCCGATTCGAGGCGCCCGCCTATTGCGGTCATACGGGTGCGCAGGTTGCCGAGTCCGTTGCCGCTGTGCGGCGCCGGGTTGTGGTAGGCGGGATCGACACCGTCGTTTTCCACCAGGAGCCTTACCGCACCGTCTTGTCGGGCGACGCTGATACGGCAGTGCGCGGCGTTGCTGTGCCGCAGCAGGTTGGTGACCGCTTCGCGCAGGGTGGCGGCGAGCGCGGTGTCGAGATGCGGGGAGAGCGCGCCGGGTTCGCCTTCCGCGCGTACCTGGACGCCGGCGGCGTGCAGCATGGACTGCGCCGCCCTGATCTCCTGCTGGAGCGAGAGGGCGCGGTAACCGCTGGCGGCCTTGCGGACATCGGTGAGGGACTGGCCCGCGATGGCCAGGACCTCGTCGATCTCCTTCATGGCGCGGGCGGGCTGGGTCTCGATGAGCTGGTGGACGAGTTCGGTCTTGAGCGTGATGGCGGAGAGGCTGAAACCGAGGAGGTCGTGCAGGTCGCGGGCGAAGCGGAGCCGTTCGCCGGTGACCGCCTGGCGGGCCAGTTCACCCCGGGTGGTGTGCAGGTGGGTGATGAGCCCGGTGAGGTGGGCGAGTCCGTACAGCACGAGTCCGGTGAGCAGGGTGGTCTGGGTGAGGTGGACGCTGTGCAGCAGGCCCCGGCCCTGGAGGAGGGCCGGGACGAGGACGCTGAGCCCCACGGCCGCGTACAGGGGCCAGGCCGCGCGGTGGGGCAGCAGGAGCAGGAGCGAGGCGGCGAGATAGCCGGCCATGGTCGCCCACAGGACCTGGAAGACCATGAACGGCAGATAGGCCAGGAGCGCTTGCAGGGCCAGGGTCAGGCATCTGCGCTTCAGGGGCGCCCGGTTGCCGGACGGTGCGCAGTGCAGGAGTTGCAGCGCGAGCAGCGCCGGAAGCAGGACCAGGCCCGTCGCCTCGGCCGCGGGGGACCCGCCGGAGGCGAGGACGCTGGTCGCGGTCAGGAGCGCGTGGCCCAGCAGCGCGGTGATGAGGACGGTGCGGGCGATCCGGGGTGCGGGGAGGTGAGGGACGCATCCGGGCGGGGCCACCGCCCCGGGTCTGCTGCCCCTCGACTCGTCCGCACTGTCGGAACGGTCGTGACTGTCCGTCATTCGCACGGCCTCCCGCAACTATGTGCGCCATCCTGCCTGCGGGGGATGATAAGTCACCGTCGTAAATACTGTGCAGCAATCAGGGTCTTACGAGTTCAATTCTGCGGAACCAACGGTCCTGCGGTGAAGAGTTGAAACGGATTCACCTTTTCCGCACGGGCGAACCGGTCGCTTCTCGCTAAGAGATACGGGTAGTCGAAAAAGCGATCCGAACGCAAGCACATCCGGAACTCCCGCATCCGGGAGGAACCATTTCGGTCACCGGATGCCGGGCCGCGTCCGCTGCCCCGGCACGCGCCGCGCGGCCCGGCACCCGGCAGTCGCCCGCCGCGCGCCCTGCACAAGCGGCTCTTTAGAGCCCCCTCGCAGGATTCCCAGCGACCAGCACGCGTCGGCGTCGGGCCGGCAGTCTCGGAGAGGTCAGCGATGCGCGTTCTATTCACCATCTTTCCGACATCGGCACACCTGTATCCGGCCATCCCGCTGGCCTGGGCGTTGCAGAGTGCCGGCCACGAGGTCGTCCTGGCGAGCCCGGAGGGCGTGGTCGACCCGAAGGTGATCCCGAACATCACCGCGGCCGGCCTGACCGCCGTGTCGCTGGGCGGCAAGGAGGAACTCACCGCCTCGCTGGCGCCGCTCATCGCCGCCGCGGGACCCGACCGGCCCACCCTGGCCCTCGACCCCGACGACGAGAACGCCTGGCGCACCACCAGGGCCGTCCTCGCGGGCATGTTCCACGCGTACTACCCGCCCGAGCCGGCCGAGGGCGGGCGGCGGCCGGTCCTCGACGACCTGGTGGAGTTCGCCCGCAACTGGCGCCCGGACCTGGTGCTGTGGGACCCGCTGGCGCCGACCGGGGCGGTGGCCGCGCGCGCCTGCGGCGCCGCCCACGCACGGCTGCTGTTCGGCATGGACAACATCGGCCTGATCCGGGCCAGGACGCGGCAGGAGCTGGCCGATCCGTCCGCGGAGCCGGCCGAGGACCCGTGGATGTGGTGGCTGGGCCCGGCGCTGGAACGCTACGGCCTCGACTTCACCGAGGAGACGCTGGTCGGCCAGTGGACCCTGGACCTCACCCAGTCCCGGATGCGCACCCCGCTGGACCTGACGTACGTCCCGGTCCGCCGGGTCCCCTACAACGGGGCCGCCACGCTGCCCCCGTGGCTGCACTCGCGCCCCGAGCGGCCCCGCGCGGTGCTCACCCTCGGGGTGAGCCGCCGGCTGCTCGCCGGTCAGCACAGCGGCTTCCCGATGCGGGAGTTCTTCGACTCCGTGTCCGGCCTGGACCTGGAACTCGTCGCGACACTCAACGGCGAGCAGCTGAGCGCCGTCGGCACCCTCCCGGACAACGTACGCGCCATCGAGTACGTACCGCTCAACCAGCTGCTGCCCACCAGCTCGGCGATCATCCACCACGGCGGCGGCGGAACGTTCGCCGCGGCCGTGGCCTTCCAGGTGCCCCAGCTCGTCGTGCCGCTGCCGATGTGGGACGAGATGGTCACCGCGCGCTACGTCGTGCGCCGGGGCGCGGGACTGGCCGCAGACCCCGCGGCGATCGACGTCGCCGACCTGCACAAGGACCTCGTCCGGCTCCTTGAGGAGCCGTCCTTCCGGCTCGGGGCCCGCGGTCTGTACGACGACATGCTGGCCGCCCCGGCACCCAAGGACGTGGTCCCCGTCCTGGAGCGGCTGACCGCGGAACACCGCGGCTGAGGCCCGCACCGCACGAGTCGAATCCAGGACGGGAAGGCGAGCGAGCCGTGCGCATCGAGGAAACCACCATCCCCGGCACGTTCCTGATCGAGCCGGACCAGATATCCGACGACCGGGGCGTGTTCTACGAGTCGATGCGGTCCGACGCACTGGAGCGGTCCGCGGGAATCGTCTTCCAGCCCCGGCAGATCAACTACTCGGTGTCCAGGCGGCACACCCTGCGCGGCATCCACAGCGTGACCATCCCCCCGGGGCAGGCCAAGTTCGTCACCTGTGTCCGGGGCGCGCTGCGGGACATCGTCGTCGACCTCAGGGTCGGCTCGCCCGCCTTCGGCCGGCACCAGGTGAACGAACTCGACGCCGCCTCGGGCCGGTCCGTGTACGTCCCGGAGGGCGTCGGCCACGGCTTCCTCGCACTCACCGACGACGCCTGCATCTGCTACGTCGTCTCCAGCACCTACGTCCCCGGCACCCAGATCGACATCAACCCGCTCGACCCCGACCTGGACCTGCCCTGGGACTGCGCCGGTACCCCGCTGCTCTCCGACAAGGACGCGAAGGCACCCACGCTGGCCGAGGCCCTGGCGGCGGGCACGCTGTCCGGCCATCACGCCGCCTGACGCGGCATCACCCCCTGTCCTGCCGGCCGCCCGCGCACCGGGACCACAGGTGCACGGCCGAACGGCCGCGAGACGCGCACCAGACCGAAGAGGCACCACACATGAATCGAGAGGACCTGCCATGAAGGCTCTGGTGCTGTCCGGCGGATCGGGTACCCGCCTACGGCCCTTCAGCTACTCGATGCCCAAACAGCTCATCCCCATCGCCAACACACCCGTCCTGGAATACGTCCTGAGGAACATCCTCGACCTGGGCGTGACCGAGATCGGGGTCATCGTCGGCGACCGCGGCCCCGAGATCCGCCAGGCACTCGGAGACGGATCGCGGTTCGGGGCCCGGCTGACCTACATCCAGCAGGACGCACCGCTCGGCCTCGCCCACACCGTCGCCATCGCCCGGGACTTCCTCGGCGACGACGACTTCGTGATGTATCTCGGCGACAACATGCTGCCCGAGGGCATCGCCGGCATCGCCGAGGAGTTCGCCGCGCACCGCCCGGCCGCCCATGTCGTGGTGTACAAGGTCCCGGACCCGCGCGCCTTCGGCGTGGCCGAACTCGGCCCGGGCGGCGAGGTGCTGCGCCTGGTGGAGAAGCCGCAGCAGCCGCGCAGCGACCTGGCCCTGATGGGCGTGTACTTCTTCACCGCCGCCATCCACGAGGCGGTGCGGGCCATCGAGCCCAGCGCCCGCGGCGAGTTGGAGATCACCGACGCCGTCCAGTGGCTGGTGTCGGCCGGCGCGGACGTACGGGCAGGGCAGTACGAGGGCTACTGGAAGGACACCGGGAACGTCGAGGACGTCCTGGAGTGCAACCGGCACATCCTGGAGCGCCTGCGGCCCCACATGGCCGGCGCCGTCGACGACGCCAGCGTGCTGGCGGGGCCGGTCGTCGTGGAGGAGGGCGCGCGCATCGTGCGCTCCCGCGTCGAGGGACCGGTGATCATCGGCGCCGGCACCCTCGTGGAGGACAGCCACATCGGCCCGCACACCTCCATCGGGCGCGGCTGCACCGTCAGCGGAAGCCGGCTGGAGTACTCCATCGCCCTGGACGGGGCGTCGGTCACCGGCGTCCAGGGCCTGCGCAGTTCCGTCATCGGCCGCTCCGCCCGCGTCGGCACCAGCGAGCAGAGCACGGACGGTTACCGCCTGGTCGTCGGAGACCACACCCGAGTGGAGGTCGCGGCATGAGGATCCTCATCACCGGCGCGGCCGGTTTCATCGGCTCCAACTTCGTCCGCAACCTGCTCGCGGACACCTACGCGGGCTGGGAAGGCGCCCAGGTCACCGCCCTGGACAAGCTCACCTACGCCGGCAACCGCGCCAATCTGCCGGCCTCGCACCCGCGCCTCGAGTTCGTCCGGGGCGACATCTGCGACGCGGGCCTGCTGCGCGAACTGCTGCCCGGACACGACGCCGTGGTGCACTTCGCCGCGGAGTCCCATGTGGACCGCTCGCTGGAGGGCGCCGGAGAGTTCTTCCGCACCAATGTGCTGGGCACCCAGACGCTCCTCGACGCCGTGCTGCACAGCGGGGTCGAACGGGTCGTGCACGTCTCCACCGACGAGGTGTACGGCTCGATCGCCGAGGGCTCCTGGAGCGAGGACTGGCCGCTGCTGCCCAACACCCCCTACGCGGCCTCCAAGGCATGCTCCGACCTGGTCGCCCGCACCTACTGGCGCACTCACGGGGTGAACCTGTCCATCACCCGCTGCTCCAACAACTTCGGGCCGTACCAGCACCCGGAGAAGCTCATCCCGCTGTTCGTCACCAACCTCCTGGAGGGGCGGCAGGTGCCGCTGTACGGCGACGGACGCAACATCCGCGAATGGCTGCATGTGGACGACCACTGCCGCGGCATCCACCTGGTGCTGCGGGGCGGCCGGGCCGGCGAGGTCTACAACATCGGCGGCGGCAACGAGCGGACCAACCGCGCCATCACCGAGCGGCTGCTCGAACTGACCGGCTCGGGCCCGGAGATGATCCGCCATGTCGCCGACCGCAAGGCGCACGACCTGCGGTACTCCATCGACGAGTCCAAGATCCGGGAAGAACTCGGCTACGCGCCGCTGACCGGGTTCGACGAGGGCCTGGCCGCCACGGTGGCCTGGTACCGGGACAACCCCGACTGGTGGAAGACCGTCAAGTACGGGGCCGAACGTGCGGACGGCTGACAGCGGCAAAGCGGCCGGGCTCCGTGTCGTGGTGCTCGGCGGCACCGGCTACCTGGGCCGCCGTATCGGCGAGGCGTTCCGCGCCGACGGCGCCCAGGTGCACCTGGTGTCCCGCGGCCCGGACGACCGAGGCGGCCCGGCGGGCGAGCACCGCGTCCGCCTGGACCTGCTGGCCGCGGACACACGCGAACTCGCCGGATTCTTCGGCTCGGTACGCCCCGACGTGGTGGTCAACGCCGCCGGCCTGGTCTGGCGGGGCGACGAGGACGAGATGACCGCGGGCAACGCCGACCTGGTCGCCCGGGTCACCGAGGCGCTCACCCCGCTGCCCCGCCCGCCGCGGCTGATCCAGCTCGGCACCGTCCACGAGTACGGCGCCGGCACACCGGGCGTCGGCATCCGCGAGGATCAGCAGCCCGCCCCCGTCACACCGTACGGGCGTACCAAACTGCTCGGCACCCGGGCCGTCCTGCGGGCCGCCGCCGAGTACGGCCTGGACGGCGTGGTGCTCCGCCTCGCCAACGTGATCGGCGCAGGGGTGCCGGCCGGCAGCCTCTTCGGCCGCATCGCCGCGCACCTCGCCGAGGCCGCCCGCGCCCAGCGCCTGGGCCAGGAACCGGAGGAACTGAGGCTGCCGCCGCTGCGCGCCCACCGCGATGTCGTCGACGTGCGCGACGCCGTCGACGCCGTACGGGCCGCCGCCACCGCGCCCGGCCCCGGACTGAGCGGCCGGGTGGTCAACGTCGGCCGCGGCGCGGCGGTCCCGATGGACGCGCTGGTCCACCGCATGGTCGAACTCAGCGGCGTGCGCCTCCCGGTGGTCGAGACCGCCTCCGACCAGCCCTCGCGCACCGACGCGCAGTGGCAGCAACTGGACGTCTCACGGGCGCTGCGGGTCCTGGGATGGCGGCCGCGGCGCACCCTCGACGCCTCGCTGCGCGACCTGCTCTCGGCCACGGTGCCCACGCCCGTCAACGGAAGGACATGAATGACAATGAGCGGCAACAGCCACCACAGCGACACCGACATCAAGGAACGGGTGCTGGACGCGGTCCGCGGCTATCACCGAAAGACCGCGCCCGGCCGGGAGTTCGTGCCCGGCGTCACCGAGATCTGGCCCTCCGGCGCCGTCCTGGACGAAGCGGACCGGGTCGCCCTCGTCGAGGCCGCGCTGACCATGCGTATCGCCGCCGGACCCAGCTCCAGGACGTTCGAGTCCGCGTTCGCCAAGCGCCTCGGGCGCCGCAAGGCCCATCTGACCAACTCCGGCTCGTCGGCGAACCTCCTCGCCGTCACGGCCCTCACCTCGCACCAGCTCGGTGACCGGCGGCTGCGGCCCGGCGACGAAGTGATCACCGTCGCGGCCGGCTTCCCCACCACCGTCAACCCGATCCTGCAGAACGGCCTGCTGCCGGTCTTCGTGGACGTCGACCTGGCCACGTACAACACCACCGCCGACCGGGTGGCGCGGGCCATCGGCCCGAAGACCCGGGCGATCATCATCGCGCACGCCCTCGGCAACCCCTTCGAGGTCGCTGAGGTGGCCCAACTCGCCAAGGAACACGACCTCTTCCTCATCGAGGACAACTGCGACGCGGTCGGCTCCACCTACGACGGACAGCTCACCGGCAGCTTCGGCGACCTGACCACGGTCAGCTTCTACCCCGCGCACCACCTCACCATGGGCGAGGGCGGCTGCGTCCTCACCTCGAACCTGGTCCTCGCCCGCATCGTGGAGTCGCTGCGTGACTGGGGGCGGGACTGCTGGTGCGAACCGGGCAAGAACAACACCTGCTTCAAGCGGTTCGAGTACCAGATGGGCGACCTGCCCGCCGGATACGACCACAAGTACATCTTCTCCCACGTCGGTTACAACCTGAAGGGAACCGACATCCAGGCCGCCCTCGGCCTCGCGCAGCTCGACAAGCTGGACGGCTTCATCGAGGCACGGCGACGCAACTGGCGCCGGCTGCGCGAGGGCCTGGACGGCGTGCCGGGCCTGCTGCTGCCCGAGCCGACCCCGCGGTCCGAACCGAGCTGGTTCGGTTTCGTCATCACCGTCGCCCCCGAGGCCCCCTTCACCCGCGCCGAACTGGTCGGCCACCTGGAGGAGCGGAAGATCGGCACCCGTCGGCTGTTCGCCGGCAACCTCACCCGCCAGCCGGCCTACATCGGCCGCCCGCACCGCGTCGTCGGCGACCTCACCCACAGCGACGTCATCACCGAGCACACCTTCTGGATCGGCGTCTACCCGGGACTCACCGACGAAATGCTCGACTACACGACCGCCACGATCAAGGAATTCGTGGCCCAGCGCGGCTGAGCCCGACGGACCGCCTCCCACCCAGAGATCAGGACGACGACGATGGAGATAGTGGGAACCGGATTCCTGGCGCGGAGCCTGCGTCCGCTGGCCGGCCGGCATCCGGGCACCGTGGCCCTCGCGGCGGGGGAGTCCAGGACGAGCGGCGCCTCGGACGCGGACTTCGCCCGGGAGGCCGCACTGCTGCGCGATGTCGCCAAGCAGTGCGCGGCCGGCGGACAGCGGCTGGTGTTCTTCTCGACGGCCGCGACGGGAATGTACGGGTTCGCCGAGGGACCCGGCAGGGAGGACACCCCGGTGACCCCCTACACCCCCTACGGCGCACACAAACTCGCCCTTGAGGAGCAACTGCGCGACTTCGGGGTCGATCACCTGATCCTCCGGCTGGCGCACCTCGTGGGTCCGCACGGCCGGTACCACCAGCTCATACCCACGCTGTTCAGGCAGGTCCGCGAAGGGGCGGTGGCCATGCACCGGGGCGCCTCCCGGGACCTGATCCGGGTCGGCGACGCGATCACGATCATCGACCGGCTGCTCGCCGCCGGTCTGCGGGCCGACACGGTCAACGTGGCCTCCGGACACGCCGTCCCGGTGGAGGACATCGTCGACCACCTCGCCGGCGCGCTGGGGCTCACGCCGCGCAAGGAGTACGTGGACACCGGCGTCCAGTACGCCATCTCCACCGAGAAGCTGCGCGCCCTGGTCCCTCAGGTGGCGGACATGGGCTTCGGCCCCGACTACTACCGCCTCGTCCTCAACGACTTCCTCGCGGCCGAACATGCCTGACCGGGCCGCGTACGCATCACGAGAAAGGCGGGGAGTCCCTCCGATGCCGACCCCCATCCTCCAGACGCGTGAGAACAACAGCCTGCCCGCCCGCATCGCGCTGTCGGCCGCCGCCACCGAGGGCGCGCACCTGCGCACCGAGCACTTCGGCGACTGGCTGGCCGAACGGGGCCGGGCCCACACCTTCCGAGTGGAGCGGATACCGTTCGCGGAGCTGGACGGCTGGTCCTTCCAGGAGTCCACCGGCAACCTCGTGCACCGCAGCGGCCGGTTCTTCACCGTCGAGGGCCTGCACGTCACGGAGCAGGGGGAACCGCACGGCGACGGCCCGTACGCCGACTGGTACCAGCCCATCATCAAACAGCCCGAGGTGGGTGTACTCGGCATCCTCGTCAAGGAGTTCGACGGGGTGCTGCACTTGCTGATGCAGGCCAAGATGGAGCCCGGCAACCCGAACCTGCTCCAGCTCTCGCCCACGGTCCAGGCGACCCGCAGCAACTACACCAAGGCCCACCAGGGCGCGGACGTCAAGTACATCGAGTACTTCGTCGGTCCTGACCGCGGCCGGATCGTCGCGGACGTGCTCCAGTCCGAGCACGGCTCGTGGTTCTACCGCAAGGCCAACCGGAACATGGTGGTGGAGGCCGTCGGCGATGTGCCGCTGCACGACGACTTCTGCTGGCTCACCCTCGGCCAGATCCACGCCCTGCTGCACCGGGACAACGTGGTCAACATGGACTCCCGTACCGTGCTGTCCTGCCTGCCCGTCGCGGACACGTCGCACGGCGCGCTGCTCGCCGACACCGAACTGCACTCGTGGATCACGGGCGAGCGCACCCGGCACAGCGTGCGGGCCGAGCGCGTCCCGCTGGACTCCATTCCCGGCTGGAAGCGCGGCGAGAGCGCCATCGAGCACGGCGAAGGCCGCTACTTCAAGGTCGTGGCCGTGTCCGTGCGGGCGGAGAACCGTGAGGTGACGGGCTGGACCCAGCCCCTGTTCGAGCCGGTCGGCCTGGGCGTCACCGCCTTCCTCACCCGCGAGTTCGACGGCGTTGCGCATGTGCTGGTGCACGCCCGGGTCGAGGGCGGCTTCCTCGACACCGTCGAACTGGGACCGACCGTGCAGTGCACCCCGGACAACTACGCCCACCTGCCTGAGAAGGACCGCCCCAGATTCCTGGACACGGTGCTGGGCGCGGGTCCTGACCGCATCCGTTACGAGGTCGTGCACTCCGAGGAGGGCGGCCGCTTCCTCAACGCCGAGAGCCGCTTCCTCGTCGTCCGGGCCGACGAGAGCGACGCGCCGAACTCCCCGCCGCCCGGCTACGCCTGGGTCACCCCCGGCCAGCTCACATCCCTGGTCCGGCACGGCCACTACCTCAACGTCCAGGCCCGCACCATGCTCGCCTGCCTCAACGCGATCGCGGAGCAGGACCGGTGACGCAGCCCTTGCGGATGGGAGTGATCGGATGCGCGGGCATCGCGGTGCGCCGTATGCTCCCCGCCTTCGCCGCCTGCCCCGACATCGAGATCGCGGCCGTCGCCAGCCGTGACCCGGCCAAGGCACGACAGGTCGCGGAACGCTTCGGCTGCCGTGCCGTGCACGGCTATGCCGAACTCCTCGAACAGGACGACATCCAGGCCGTCTACGTGCCGCTGCCCGCGGCCCTGCACGCCCGGTGGACCGAGGCGGCGCTGCGCACGGGCCGGCCCGTCCTCGCCGAGAAGCCCCTGACCACCGACCCCCGGCGCACCGCGGAACTGCTCGAACTGGCGGCCGGCCGGGGCCTGGTGCTCATGGAGAACGTCATGTTCGTGCACCACCACCGGCACGAGGCGGTGCGGCGCCTGGTCGCCGACGGCGCGATCGGTGAACTGCGCGCGTTCCACGCGGCGTTCACCATCCCACCGCTGGCGGACACGGACATCCGCTACGACCCGGGACTCGGCGGCGGGGCGCTGGCCGACGTCGGCGTCTACCCGTTGCGGGCCGCGCTGCACTTCCTGGGCAACCGGCTCGACGTCGTCGGCGCCCGCCTCACCCGGGGCGCGAAACGACGGGTCGAGACCGCCGGCGCCGCCCTGCTGAGCACCCCGGGCACCGTCACGGCCCAGCTCACCTTCGGCATGGAGCACGCCTACCGCTCGTCGTACGAACTGTGGGGCAGCGAGGGCAGCATCACCGTCGACCGGGCGTTCACCCCGCCCGCCGACCACGTCCCCGTGATCGGCCTGCGCCGCGGCCGAACGGCCGAAAAGATCCGGCTCGCACCGCACGACCAGGTGGCGGCCACCGTCGCGGCCTTCGCCGCCGCGGTGCGCACCGGAGCCCCGCCGGACGACGGCGCCACCCTGCGGCAGGCCGAACTCCTCGACGAGATAGACCGGTCCGCCTCGCGCGAACACCCCGACGCAACTGGATGAGCGGCCGCTGACCGGACGCTTCGGCGACGACCGGCCGAAGGACACCGGCAGCGCATGGAAGGAGACACACTCGTGCAACACCACATCGCATTCTTCAACTTTCCGGCCGTAGGCCATGTCAATCCCACGATCGGCGTGGTCGAGGAACTGGTGAGGCGCGGCCACCGCGTCACCTGCACCGTGACGGACCACTTCGCGCCCATCGTGAAGGCCGCGGGCGCCGAACCGGTCCGGTACGACTCGGTCTTCGGCGACTTCTACCGGGCCCCGCTGACCGCCGAGGAGAACGCGGGTGAGGGGCTGCGGTGCCTGGACGAGAGCACCACGCTCGTGGAGCAGGTCGCGCCGTTCTACGAGGAGAACCGGCCGGATGCGATCGTCCACGACTTCATGGCCTGGGGAGCACGTTTCCTCGCCGCCAAGAACGACATTCCGCTGATCCGCACCTATCCGGTGTTCGGCGCGAACGAACACTTCTCCCTCCGTGAGAAGTTCCCGGTCGCGGAGCTGAACGACCCGCAGATCATGGAGGCGGTGCACAAGCTCGCCGGCGTGCTGCCCCGCTTCGGCCTGCCCGCCGACCCGATGGGTTTCCTCGCGTCGGTCGAGAAGCTCGGCATCGTCTTCCTCCCGCGTGAATTCCAGTACGCGGGCGAGACCTTCGACGAACGGTTCGTCTTCACCGGTCCCTGCATCGCCGAACGCCCCTACCAGGGCAGCTGGCAGCCGGCCTGCGCGGACCGGCCCGTGCTGCTGATCTCGCTCGGCACCTCGGCCAGGGGCTGGCCGGAGTTCTTCACGATGGCCATCGAAGCCTTCGGCGACTCCGCGTGGGACGTCCTGATCACCGTCGGCGAGCACACCGACCCGGACGGCCTCGGACCGCTGCCCGAGAACGTCGACGTACGGCGGTACGCGCCGCAGCTCGACGTGCTGCGCCACGCCCGGCTGTTCATCACCCACGGCGGGATGAACAGCACCATGGAGTCGCTGGACAACGGCGTGCCCATGGTGGTCGTGCCGCAGACCAGCGAGCAGCGGGCGAACGCCCAGCGCGTGGCGGAGCTGGGCCTCGGCCGCCGGCTGGCCAAGGAGGACGTCACGGTGCGGAGCCTGCGCGAGACCGCGGCCCAGGTGACGGGCGACGCGTCCGTGACCGACCGGGTGCGCGCCATGCGCGAGCGCATGCGGTCCGTGGACGGTCCGGCCGTCGCGGCCGACGCCGTCGAACATCACCTCGCCCGGCTGGGCTGACCGCCGACGCCGCGGCACGACCCCGTGCCGCGGGCGGCCGCACCGGTGTCGTACGGCCCCGCTCACAGGCCGTACGACACCGGTGCGGCCTCAGGACCTGGCCGCCCCGGCGATGCCCGGGGCCGGCCGCACGCTGCCGCACATCGCAGTCGACCGGGCCCACGGCCACGGTCCGCGCCGCACCGACGGCGCCCTGCACCGACCGGGGACGGTGACCGACCTCCATGGACCACCTCGAAGAACTCAAGGAATTCGCCCGCCTGCACGCACGCGGCCAGGGCATGACGGCCGAGCACGCCACGCGTGTGCTCGCCCGGATCACCAACGACACCTCCGGGGACCCAGCCTCCTGGGCCGCGGTGTGGACCGCCGAAAGCCGGGCCGCCGCCGACCGCGGCGACCTGCTCGACGCCTGCCGGCACTACGCGCTCGCCCGCTTCCCGTACCACGGCGACCCCGACCGCCGCGCGGCCCAGCGGCTCTGCGTCGACACCTTCGACCAGTGGCGCCGCGGCCAGGACGGCATCGAACGCCTGGAGTTCCACCACGGCGGCGAGGCCGTCGCCTGCTGGGCCGCCGGACTCGGCGGCTCCCGCCCGCTGCTGGTCGTCATGGGCGGCATCGTCAGCGTCAAGGAACAGTGGGCGCCGCTGCTGCCCCTGCTGCGCAGACTCGGCTACGCCGCCGTCGTCACCGAACTGCCGGGCGTCGGCGAGAACACCGTCACCTACGGCCCCGACTCCTGGCGCACCCTCGGCCTGCTGCTCGACAAGCTCGCCGACCGCGCCCGGGTCCACGACACCTCGATGCTCGCCCTCAGCTTCAGCGGCCACCTCGCCCTGCGCGCCGCCGCCGAGGACCCGCGCATCCGCCGCGTCCTCACCGTGGGCGCGCCCGTCGCCGGCTTCTTCGCCGACGAGACGTGGTGGCCGCGGGTGCCCGGCATCACCGCCGACACCCTGCGCCGGCTCACCGGCAGCGGCGACCTCACCGAACTCCGCGCCCTGCTGCCGAAGTTCGCCCTCACACCGCAGCAGCTCGGGCAGCTGCGCATCCCCGTCCGGTACGTCGCCAGCAGCCGCGACGAGATCATCCCGGACACCGAGCGGACGCTGCTGCGCGACACGCTCCACGACGTCCGGTTCAGGACGTTCGACGACGTGCACGGCTCACCCGCCCATCTCGGCGCGATGCGACGCTGGCTCATCTGCCAGCTGCTGTGGCTGCGCGTCGCCCGCCGCGGCCCCCGGCCGGCCTCCCGCGCCCCGCTCGGCGGGAGCCTTTCGTGAGCGAGCCCCGGGACCGGGACGCCGTGACCCGCGGCGCCGCGCGCGGCACGGTGCGGCCGTGGCAGACACCCGCCTCGCTCGGCCTCACCGAGGACGACCTGACGCCCGTCCGCGAGGGGCCGCCGCAGGGCCGTCAGCCCGAGCCCGACGGGCCCTGCGCCGCCGTCAGCCCCTGGCGGGCGCCCGGCTGCGGCCGGCCGTGATCGGGGCACAGCCCATCGTGATCAGATCGTAGGGCGTGACCGACTCGGCCGGGCCAGACGCTCCCTAGGCTGTCCTCCGGGCCGGGGCCCGACGCCTTTCCGATGGCGGACCCGGCGGGTCGCATTGTCCCACTTTTTGTACTTACATTCGGACCTGATCGTGAAATGATGTCTTAACAAACCATTGACAGCAGGCGCGCCAGGCACTTGGATCCCGTCCCAGCACACACAGCACAACGACCCGGACACCGCCCCGGTTCAGGGACCCGGATCCTCGCGGATCTTCTCCCTTTCCCCTGGTAGCACAGTGAGGTGCAGGAAAGATGGACCGCTCTTCTCGCTCCCGCTCCTGCGGACTGGCCCCCGTCGTGGCCGTCGCCGCAGCGGCCGCGCTGGCTCTCGCCGGCTGTTCGAGCAGCTCCGGTGGAAAGAAGGCCGACGAGTCAGGGTCGGGCGCCTCCGCGGGCAAGGCCACCACGCCCAGGATGACGGTCGCCCTGGTCACCCACCAGGCCCCGGGCGACACCTTCTGGGACATTGTGCGCAAGGGTGCCGAGGCGGCGGCGGCCAAGGACAACATCAAGCTCGTCTACGCACACGACCCGAACGCCGGAACCCAGGCCAACCTGGTGCAGAACGCCGTCGACCAGCATGTCGACGGCATCGCCGTGACCCTCGCCAAGCCGGACGCCATGAAGGACGTCATCGCCAAGGCGAAGGCCGCGGACATCCCCGTCGTCGGCCTCAACTCCGGTGTGAGCGACTGGAAGAAGCTCGGGCTGCTGGAGTTCTTCGGCCAGGACGAGAGCGTGGCCGGCGAGGCGCTCGGCAAGCGGCTGAACGAGGAGGGCGCCGAGAAGGCCGTGTGCGTGATCCAGGAGCAGGGCAACGTCGGCCTCACCCAGCGCTGCGACGGCGTGAAGAAGACGTTCTCCGGCACCACTGAGACGCTGTATGTGAACGGCACCGACATGCCGTCCGTACAGTCGACGATCACCGCCAAGCTGAAGCAGGACAGCGGCATCGACTACGTCGTCGCCCTCGGCGCCCCCTACGCCCTGGCCGCGGTCCAGTCCGCCGGCGACGCGGGCAGCAAGGTGAAGATCGCCACCTTCGACCTGAACAAGGACCTGACCGGCGCGATCTCCAAGGGGACGATCCAGTTCGCGGTGGACCAGCAGCCGTATCTCCAGGGCTACCTGGCGGTCGACTCCCTGTGGCTGTACAAGAACAACGGCAACTACAGCGGCGGCGGTGAGCAGCCGGTGCTGACCGGGCCCGCCTTCGTCGACAAGTCGAACGTCGACAGGGTCGCCCAGTTCGCCGCGAAGGGCACCCGGTGATGCGTATGACCCGACAGGCTGAGCCGGCGGTCGGCACACCGCCGGGCCCCGGCCCCAAGGAGGGCGACGGCCGCACCGCCGCACGCCCCCTGGTGCCGCGCATGCTGGCCCGCCCGGAGGTGGGTGTCTTCCTCGGCGCGCTGGCCGTCCTCGTCTTCTTCCTCGTCGCGGCGCCCGCGGTCCGCCAGGGCGGCTCGATGGCCACCGTCCTCTACCAGTCCTCGACCATCGGCATCATGGCCCTGCCCGTGGCCCTGCTGATGATCGGCGGCGAGTTCGACCTCTCCTCCGGCGTCGCCGTGGTCTCCTCGGCGCTGACCGCGAGCATGCTCAGCTACCAACTGACGCTGAACGTGTGGACGGGCGTGATCGTCGCCCTGATCGTCTCCCTCGCGATCGGCGCGTTCAACGGCTGGATGGTGGTCAGGACCGGACTGCCCAGCTTCCTGGTCACCCTCGGCACCTTTCTGATCCTCCAGGGCCTCAACCTCGCCGTGACCAAGCTGGTCACCGGCAATGTCGCCACCGACGACATCAGCGACATGGACGGCTTCGACCAGGCGAAGAAGATCTTCGCGTCCTCCTTCGACATCGGCGGCGTCGAGGTGAAGATCACCGTGGTGTGGTGGCTGGTCTTCGCCGCCCTGGCCACCTGGGTGCTGCTGCGCACCAAGTACGGCAACTGGATCTTCGCCGTCGGCGGCAGCAAGGACAGCGCCCGCGCGGTCGGCGTCCCCGTGAACTTCACCAAGATCACGCTGTTCATGGCGGTGGGCTTCGGCGCCTGGTTCATCGGCATGCACCAGCTCTTCGCCTTCAACACCGTGCAGTCCGGCGAGGGCGTCGGCCAGGAGCTGATCTACATCGCCGCGGCGGTGATCGGCGGCTGCCTGCTCACCGGCGGCTACGGCTCCGCGATCGGCCCGGTCTTCGGCGCCTTCATGTTCGGCATGGTGAACCAGGGCATCGTCTACGCCGGCTGGAACCCCGACTGGTTCAAGGCATTCCTCGGCGTCATGCTGCTCGGCGCCGTCCTCATCAATCTGTGGGTCCAGCGCACGGCGACCCGGAGGTGACCCGATGACCAGCGACACGACCGGAACCCACGGCGCCGTCATGCAGGACGCGCCCGACGAGCACGCACCGCTCGTCGAACTGCGCGGCGCGGGCAAGTCCTACGGGAACATCCGCGCCCTGCACGGCGTCGACCTCACGGTGTACCCGAGCCGGGTGACCTGCGTCCTCGGCGACAACGGCGCCGGCAAATCCACCCTCATCAAGATCATCTCGGGGCTGCACCAGCACACCGAGGGCGACTTCCTCGTCGACGGGCGGCCGGTGCGCTTCGGCACCCCGCGCGAAGCCCTCGACCTGGGCATCGCCACCGTCTACCAGGACCTGGCGACCGTCCCCCTGATGCCGGTGTGGCGGAACTTCTTCCTCGGCTCCGAGATGACCAAGGGCCCCTGGCCGGTCCGCCGCCTGGACATCGCCCGTATGAAGCGGACCGCCGACCGGGAACTGCGCAACATGGGCATCGTCCTGGACGACCTGGAGCAGCCCATCGGCACGCTCTCCGGCGGCCAGCGCCAGTGCGTCGCCATCGCCCGCGCCGTCTACTTCGGCGCCCGCGTCCTGATCCTGGACGAGCCGACCGCCGCGCTCGGCGTGAAGCAGTCCGGTGTCGTCCTGAAGTACATCGCCGCCGCCCGCGACCGCGGCCTCGGCGTCATCTTCATCACCCACAACCCGCACCACGCCTACATGGTCGGCGACCACTTCGACGTGCTGCGCCTCGGCACCCTCGAACTCAGCGCCGAGCGCTCGAAGATCACCCTGGAGGAACTGACCAACCACATGGCGGGCGGCGCCGAACTCGCGGCCCTCAAACACGAACTGGCGCAGGTGCGCGGTGTCGACGTGGAGGAGCTTCCCGAGGCGGACGATCTCACCGCCACGGCCGCGAACTCCCCCGAAGGGACACCCTGACCAGGACGAACGCCCTCGCCCACAACCGGTCCGGGGCTCCTGACCCCTGACGGGTCCGGCTCCCTACGGACAGGGTCTTCACCGGGCTGCACGGCGTCCCTTCCACCGCGACGATGTGGCCGCCTCCCGGGGCCCCGGCCCCGTGGGCGGTTCGCCGACGGGCGCCGGGCGGACAGCGCCACGTCGACGCCGCCGCCCTGCGCGCCGCCGCCCGCTCCGCGCGGTGCGGAGTGCTGTGCGAACCGCCCACCTCAGTAAGGGAGTCGGAGCCGCTGCCCATCGTCGGGCGCGCGCGTCGGTTGCTGTGCTTGTGCGGGGCGTGAGCCCGCGGGCGCGCTTGCGGGTCCGGCCTCGGCGCCGGCCTTCCGGACCGGCTTCGGGCTCCCGGCGGTGACCCGCGGCCCGCCGCACACGCGCTCACACGGTCGAAGGCGGCGCGCTGCCGTCAGCGGGTCCACCCATGGGACACAGGGGAGCAGAACCGGGCCCAGGCCCCGGGACCCGGCCCCGGACACCCGCCGCCCCGGCGACTGGCCGGTCCGCTCCTGTCTGCGAGCCACGTCGGGCACGGTCGGTGGCGGTCGGTGGCCCGTCGCCGGGGCGGTGCGGTCCGTATCAGGCCGTGCGGACCTCCTCGACCGTCACCGGGCGGTGCTCGTGCAGGGACAGCGTGCAGGCCTCCGCGATCCAGCCGGCCTCCAGGGCGTCCGCGATCGTGCACGGAGAGGGCCGGTGGCCCGCCACGACCTCGGTGAACGCGGTCAGTTCGGCGCGGTAGGCGTCGGTGAAGCGGTCCATGAAGAAGTCGTGCGGGGTGCCGGCCGGGAAGGTCACCCCCGGCTCGACGGAGCGCAGCGGGAGCTTGTCCTCCAGGCCGACGGCGATGGAGTCCCGGAAGCCGTGCAGTTCCATGCGGACGTCGTAACCCCGGGCGTTGTGGCGGCTGTTGGAGACCACCGCGATGCTGCCGTCGTCCAGCGTCAGGATCGCACCCGTCGTGTCGGCGTCGCCCGCCTCCTTGATGTAGTCGGCGCCCCGGTTGCCGCCCACCGCGTACACCTCGGTCACCTCGCGGCCGGTCACCCAGCGGATGATGTCGAAGTCGTGCACGCCGCAGTCGCGGAAGATGCCGCCGGATGCCGCGATGTACGCGGCCGGCGGCGGAGCCGGGTCCAGCGTGGTCGAGCGGATCGTGTGCAGTGTGCCCAGCTCACCGCCCCGCACCGCGGCCCGCGCGGCGACGAAGCCCGCGTCGAAGCGCCGGTTGTAGCCGATCTGGACGGGTACGTCGCTGTCCGCCACGGACTTGAGCACCGCCACGCCCTCCGCCATCGTGCGGGCGACGGGCTTCTCGCAGAAGACGGGAACCCCCGCCTCGACACCGGCCAGGATCAGCGCCGGATGGGCGTCGGTCGCCGCCGCCACGACAAGGCCGTCCACGCCGGCGGCCAGCACCGCCTCGGGCGAGTCCGCGACCTCGGCCCCGAACCGCTCCGCGGCGGCCTTGGCCGCGTCCGCGAACGGATCGGCGACGACAAGGGACTCGACCGCCTCCAGCGCGGACAGGGACTCGGCATGAAAGGCGCCGATACGACCAAGCCCAAGAACTCCGATTCGCATGAACTTGCAACTCCTTGCTACAGAGCGCCCCGAAGGGGCGCGGGGCTGTATCACTATGCGGCTCCGCCGCGCGGGCGCGACCAGCCACAATGCCTGCCGCACCCGACCGACGGCAGACGACAGACGGCGCGCGTATAACGGCCAAACCAGCGGAGCGCCTGGTCGAGGCCGCCCAGCACGTTCTGGTCCCAGTCGATCACGGAACCGGTCACCACGCCGGACCACTCGGACAGCGGGAACACCACGAAGCCGGCGATCTCGTCCGGCCGGCCGAGCTTGCCCATCGGCAGCCGGGCCGCGGCCTGCTCGCGCCAGTCGTCCCCGGCGCCGTGAAAGGCCCGCTGCGTCGCGTCCCCGCCCTCGGCGGCCGTCCAGCCGATGGTCAGGCCGTCGATCCGGATCCGGTCCCAGCGGTGGGCGTGCGCCGCGTTGCGGGTCGGACCGACCAGGCCCGCCTTGGCGGCGACGCACGGGGCGCCGGAACGGCTGACCGCCGTGCGACGAGGACGTGATGATGTCGACGATCGTGCCGGGCGCCTCGCGCGCCACCGTGTCGGCGACCGCCGCCTGCATGGCGAAGAACGGCCCCTTGAGGTTGATCGCGATATGTGCGTCGAACAGATCGGGCGTGGTGTCCAGCGGGGTGCCGCGCGAGGTGAGCATGCCTACGACACCGGTAGGTCGACCCAGGACCCGGTGGCCGCGGACCGGGTCATCGCGTCCAGCACGACGGCGCTGTGCACGGCGTCCGCGAGGGTGGTGCCGTGCGGTGTGCCCTCGGCGATCGAGCGCAGGAACCGGTACGCCTCGATGACCTTGAGGTCGTCGTAGCCCATGGCGTTGGCCGCCCCGGGCTGGAAGGCGCCGAACTCGCCCTGGCCGGGGCCGACGTACACCGTGCTGACCGGCTGGTCCTGGTACGTGGTGCCGCGGCTGACCGCGAGTTCGTTCATCCGGCGGAAGTCCCAGGACACCGCGCCCCTGGTGCCGTGCACCTCGAAGCCGTAGTTGTTCTGCTCGCCGACCGAGACCCGGCAGGCCTCCAGGACGCCCCGGGCACCGGAGGCGAAGCGCAGCAGACAGCTGACGTAGTCCTCGTTCTCTACCGGGCCCAACGCGCCTCCGGAGGCCAGCGCGTGGCCCGCGGTCGCACCCGTGGGGCGGGCCCGCTCGGGGACGAAGATCGCGGTGTCGGCGGTCAGCGACGCGATGTCGCCGAGCAGGAAGCGGGCCAGGTCGGCGCCGTGCGAGGCGAGGTCGCCGAGCACCCCGCTGCCGCCGCGTTCACGCTCGTAGCGCCAGGTCAGGGCGCCGTCCGGGTGGGCGGCGTAGTCGCTGAACAGACGGATGCGGACATGGGTGACGGCGCCGATCTCGCCGGCGGCGATCAGTTCGCGGGCGCTCTCCACGGCAGGCGCGTTGCGGTAGTTGAAGCCGACCGCGCCCTGCACCCCGGCCTCGGCCACGGCGTCCGCCACCGCCCGCGCGTCATCGGCGGTCAGCCCCACCGGCTTCTCGATCCAGATGTGCTTGCCCGCCTCGGCCATCGCGACACCGATCTGGCGGTGCAGGAAGTTGGGCGCGGTGATGCTGACCGCCCGCACCCGGGGGTCGGCCGCCACCTCGCGCCAGTCGCGGGTGGTCGAGGCGAACCCGAACTGCCGGGCCGCCTCCTCGGCCCTGCCCGGCACCTCCTCGGCGACGGTGACCAGCCGGGGCCGCAGACCCAGGTGCGGATAGTGGTGCGGGACCCGGGCGTACGCCTGGGTGTGCACCCGGCCCATCCAGCCGAACCCGACGACGGCGACACCGAGCGCATCCACCATGACAGCCCCTCTTTGGAACGGTCCACATCCTGTCCAGCCCACCCTCGGAGGCGAAACAGCCCGTGTCAAGCCCTTTGACAAGCGCGCCGACCTCATGGAACGGTCCATGGCATGAGACCTCCGACGATTCGCGATGTGGCCGGCCGGGCGGGCGTCTCCAAGTCGCTGGTCTCCCTGGTGCTGCGCGGCTCCGGTCAGGTGCGCCCCGAGAAGCGGGAGGCCGTGCTGCGGGCCGTACGGGAACTCGGCTACCGGCCGAACGCCGCCGCGCGCAGCCTCAGCGAGCAGCGCTCGCGCACCGTGGGCGTGCTCCTCAACGATCTGCGCAACCCCTGGTTCGTCGACCTGCTCGACGGTCTGAACTCCCTGCTGCACGCGGGCGGTCTGCACATGCTGCTGGCCGACGCCCGTCTGAGCAGCCGCACCGGCGGCCGGCTCACCGGCCCCTTCCTCGACCTCGGGGTGGACGGCCTGGTGGTGGTCGGCACACTGCCCGATCCGACGGTCCTCGACACGCTCGCGCAGCGGCTCCCGGTGGTCGTCGCGGGTGCCCGGGAGCCGACGCCCGCGGGCGTGGACCTCGTGGCGGGCGACGACGAGGCGGGCGCGCGCCTCGCCACCGAGCACCTCATCGGGCTCGGCCACCGGCGCATCGCTTATCTCGCGGGCCACGGAGCCGTCGGCGAGCTGCGGCGGCGCGGCTTCGAGGCGACGATGCGCGCGCACGGCCTCGCGGACCAGGCGCTCGTCGAGCCCGGCGACATGACGGAGGAGGGCGGATACCGCGGCGCCGTGCGGCTGCTGGGCCGCCCGGACCGGCCCACCGCCGTCTTCGCGGTCAACGACATCGCCTCCGTCGGCGTACTGTCGGCGGCCGGCGAACTGGGCCTGCGGATCCCCGGGGACCTCTCGGTGGCCGGGTACGACAACACGAGCATCGCCCGGCTGCGCCATGTCTGGCTCACCACCGTCGACACAGCTCCGCACGAGGTAGGCCACCGGGCCGCCCGCTTCCTCCTCGACCGCTTCGAGCGGCCCGGCGGCCCCGGGCGGCTGCACCTGGCCACGCCGACGCTGCGGATCCGGGGTACCACGGCGGCGCCGCACGACCTCACAGGTTGATCGCGTACACCTTGCGCAGCGTCTCGTGCACCGTCCATGTCGTACGGTCGCCCGCGCGCAGCACGACCAGGTCACCGGGCCCGACCCGTAGTGTGGGCCCGCCCTCGACCTCGATCGTCGCGCGGCCACGGACCACCGTGAACAGTTCGTCGGCCTCGGTGTCGGTGACGACACCCGGGGTGATCTGCCAGATGCCCCGCAGTTGCCGGCCGTCCGGTGACTCCCAGACCACCTTCCCGGTCACCTCCGGCGTGCCGGAGACGATCTGCGCCGCATCCAGGGGCTCGGGTTCGAGGTCGGCGTCCGGGACATGGAGAGCGAAGCTGTGCGTCATGGGGTGACCCTAGCGAGCCCGTGCGACCACCGGCCGTGGACAGGGTGTGCGGCATCGGGCCTGGTGGGCGGACACTTCGTCGGGTGCCGCGCGGTGGCGCCCGGCCCTGGCGCGGGTGATCGTGGGAGGCATGCCCGACTCCACGGCGGCCCGCGCCGCGGCGCACCGGCACGGCATCCGGGAGGCCGCCCTGTTCGGCGGGGTCCACAGCGCCCTACCGGCCGGCTCGATGCTCGCCGTGCTCTCCCCGTACGGCCCGACCTCCCGGTCCGCCCGCCGTGCCGGCGGTGTCCCGGGGGTGCGTTTGTCGCTCTGCCGGCGGTGTCCGGAGGCGTGTTTGCCTCCGTGCCGGGGGTGTCCGGAGGTGTGGTGCGTGTTCGTCGTCATGTCGGCGGTGTCCCGGGACGGGTGGTTCTCGCCGTGGTGTCAGCGGGGCGTGCGGACTCCGTCCAGGGCGATGGCCAGCACCCGGTCGCGTTGCGCGTCGTCCTCGAAGGCCGTCGCCGTGATCCCGGCGACCATCCGCAGCAGATCGCCGAACTCCATGTCCGCGCGCGCCACCCCGGCCCGCTGCGCCCGCTCCAGCAGCGGGCCGCCGGCGGCGTACATCGAGCCGAGGCAGGCCTGGAAGATCTCCGACTCGTCGTCCAGTGCCTCGCGCACCGCGCGCTTGGTGACCATGTAGCCCGCGAACCGGTCGAGCCAGGCGACCAGCGCCTCCCACGGCTCCAGCGCGGCGACCTCGGCGGCGGCCCGGCACAGGGCGTTGACATCGTCCGCGTAGACGCTCTCGAACAGATCACGGCGGGTGGGGAAGTTCCGGTACAGCGTGCCGATGCCGACGCCCGCGCGGCGGGCGATGTCCTCCAGGGATGCCTCGGCGCCGTGCTCCGCGAACGCGTCGCGCGCGGCGGCGAGCAGGGCGTCGTAGTTGCGGGCGGCGTCCTTACGGTGCGGACGCCGGGACGCGACGATCTCGCTGACGGGGAACTGCGGGGCGGTCACTGCTGCCTCCCGGGGCCGGCCGGATTGAAGCGGAGGAATACCTCCGGTACAGTGGAGGAGTGCCTCCACTTTAGCAGTGCGGAGTGGATCCGCCGTGGGCAGACGTGCCCGCGCCGCGACGGCACCTCACCGACTCCTTCCTCTCGCGTCCCCTTCCTGCCGCGCTCTCCTTCAAAGAGGCCCTGTCATGCCCCGGAAGTCCACCCGCCTCACCTTCGCGGTCCTCGCGACCGGTGCGGGCGTGTTCTCCATGCTGCAGTCACTGATCGCCCCGGCCCTGCCGACCGTCCAACACGCACTGCACACCTCACAGTCCACCGCGACCTGGGTGATGACCGCGTATCTGCTGTCCGCCTCGGTCTTCACCCCCATCCTCGGCCGCGTCGGCGACCTCATCGGCAGAAAACGCACCCTTGTCGCGGTCCTCCTCGCCGTGCTGGCCGGCTGTCTGCTCGCGGCGCTCGCACCCACCGTCGGCGTGCTGATCGTCGCCCGGGTCGTCCAGGGCGCCGGCGGTGCCCTGTTCCCGCTGTCCTTCGGCATCATCCGCGACGAGTTCGCCCCGGCGCAGGTGAGCCGCAGCATCAGCAACCTGTCCGCGGTGATCGCGGCAGGCGGCGGCGTCGGCATCGTGGCCGCGGGCCCCATCGTCTCCGCCCTGGACTACCGCTGGCTGTTCTGGATACCGGTCGCCGTCGTCGCCGCGACCACGCTGATCGCCCTGCGCTATGTCCCCGAATCACCCAACAGGTCCGAGGGAAGCGTCAGTTGGCTGGGCGCCGCATTGCTCTCCGGCTGGCTGGTGGCGCTGCTGCTGCCGCTGAGCCAGGCGGTGCGCTGGGGCTGGGGCTCGGCCAGGGTGATCGGGCTGTTCGCCGCCGCCGTGATCCTGTTCGCGCTGTGGCTGGGCGCCGAGGCCCGCTCCCGCAACCCGCTCATCGACCTGCGCGTCATGCGACTGCCCGCCGTGTGGACCACCAACACCGCCGCCCTGCTGTTCGGCGCCGGCATGTACGCGATCTGGTCCTTCCTGCCCGCCTTCGTCCAGACGCCCCGCACGGCCGGATACGGCTTCGGCGCCGGTGTCACCGCGTCCGGGCTGCTCATGCTGCCGATGCTCCTCGCCATGTTCCTCTCCGGCCTGCTCGGCGGCCGGCTCGCGCCGGTCCTCAGCGCCCGGACGCAGCTCACCACCGGCGCCGCGCTCGGCGCGTTCGCCTGCGGCTTCCTCGCGCTGTGGCACGACCGGCAGTGGCAGATCGGCTTGGTCTCGGGCGTGTTCGGTCTCGGCATCGGGCTGGCCTTCGCCTCGATGGCCAACCTCATCGTGGGCAGCGTGCCGCCCGCCGAGACCGGCGCCGCCACCGGCATGAACGCCAACATCCGCACCATCGGCGGCTCCATCGGGGCCGCGCTGACCAGCGTCCTGGTCACCGGCAGGCTCCAGCCCTCCGGCCTGCCCGAGGCCGCCGGGTACACGCACGCCTTCGCCCTGCTGGCGCTGCTCTGCCTGGGCGCCGCAGGCGCCGCGCTCCTCGTACCGTCCCGCCCGGCCGGCCGCCCCACCGAGCCGGCCACCGAACGCCCGGCACCGGCACCCGTCCGCGTGCGGTAGGGTTGACCTGCGCGATCACGCGGAACCCATCGCGTGACACCGCACCGGGACGTGGCGCAGCTTGGTAGCGCACTTGACTGGGGGTCAAGGGGTCGCAGGTTCAAATCCTGTCGTCCCGACGTGCGAAGTCGCAGTTCAGGGGTGGTTTCGGAGGAATCCGGGGCCACCCCTTGATCATTTTCGGGGACCGGGCAAGGACCCGCCCGGCTCGCCTGCGGGCGTGGCCGAGACGTTCCAGGCCGTCGTCCGTACGGCGCACGAGACGTCCCAGGTCGTCGTCCGTACGGCGCAGTGGGCGTCGTCACATCGTCCAGGAACACGGTCCTCACCGCACCCCATGCCGATCTCGGTGAGGTCGTCCGGGACTCCTCGCCCGGACATGGTCCGAGGCCCAGCTGGAGCTGAACCGGCGCGAGTGAGCGGACGGGAAACCTGCGGTGCGATCTGGCGACGCGCGGAGGGCCGGACGCTGTCGTCCGGCCCTCCGTCATGCCGTGAACTCCCTTGTGGATCAGCCCAGTTGCTGCACCACCGTCGCTCCCCAGCCGCTGCTTCGGACCGTGATCGACGAACCCAGGCTCCCCGCCTCGCCCTTGTAGAGGAGCAGGGCACCGGCCGTGTTGGTGGTCCACAGGTCGGGGATGCCGTCGCCGGTGACGTCGGGGGTGCCGTACACCAGCGGGAAAGCGGCCCGGGTGAAGGAGGACGCGGCGTAGACCTTGTCGCCGTCCAGGCTCCAGCCGGACTGGCCGAGGCTCTTGAGGACCGTGCCCTTGCCGCCGCTGTCGAGGATGCCCTTGCGCAGGATGATGTTGCCGGCCGCGGTGCGGAAGGTCAGATCGGCCGCGCCGTCGCCGTTGTAGTCGCCGACGGCGACGAAGTCCCGTTCGGCGTCACCCCACGCGCTCGTCGTCATCTGGATCGCCTCGGCGAACGTGCCGCCGCTGTATCCGCTGAACACCCACAGTTCGGCGCCGCCCGCGCCGCCTGCCACGAACAGCTCCGGCTGACCGTCGCCGGTGATGTCGCCCGCCGCCTTGATCTCCGAGAACGTCGACGGATCGGGGGCGTTGGCGGGCAGCCGCACCGCGATGCGCCTGCTCACATCGATCGAGCCGTAGCCGTCGCCGGGGTAGACGAACAGGCGGCCCTCCGGGGTGCGGACCACCCAGTCCGTGACGCCGTCTCCCGGCGCGAAGTCGCCGTTGTGGGTGGTGAGGGAGTAGGTGCCGTCGCCGTCCCAGATGTGCGGGGCGGTGTCGCCGCCCTTGAGCGAGGTCCCCTTGTCGTGCGTGCCGTAGGTGTTGACCTGGTAGGCGCCGTTCTGCGAGACCGCGCCGATCCAGAGGTTGCCCGCGAGGGTGACATGGCCGAGGTCGGCGGTTCCGTCGCCGTTCAGGTCGCCCGGACCGTCCGGCTTGGGGCGGGGCCTGACGTTGAAGACGTGTTTGGTGGGGCTGGGCGAGATGTTGCCGGCCGCGTCGACGGCCTTGACGTACAGGGTGTTCGGTCCGGCGGCCGGTGGCTTGACGCCGGTGACGGTGGCCGTCTTGACGGGGGTCGTGCAGGACTTGGTGAGGCCGCCCGTGGTGCCCTGGGCGCCGTTCGCGCAGGCCCACCCGGCGTAGGTGGTGTTGTTGATGGAGTAGACGAACTTGACGATGTCCGCGTTCGGGTCCTTCGCCGGGTCGATCGGCTTCGGGACCTCGAAGGTGAAACTTCCGGGTTTGCCGAAGGGCTCCTTCGACCAGACGTCGGGAACGCCGTCCTCGTCGTTCCCCTCGATCTCGTCGTCCTTGTCGCTCGGGAAGTCCGTCGAGATCACCGGCGCGGGGGAGTCGGGCAGGGTGGTGTCGTACGTGAACCGGCAGACGCCGTCACCCCCGGTGGGTGCCCAACTGCCGTTCACCTTGGCGTCCCAGCCGCGTACCCGCCATGAGTAGGTCTTCCCGTTGGTCAGATACGACTTGATCGCGACGGCGCCGGTCTCCCCGTCGTCCACGTTCTTGGTGAGCTTGCGCGTGGTGGTGTCCTGCTTGCCCGTCTCCCAGAGTTCGTACTCCAGCTTGGCGAGGTCTCCGTCCGGGTCGGTCGCCTTGGCGCTGATCGCGAGGGTCTCGGACTTTCCGACCTTGACGTACGGGTAGGTGCTGGTGTCGCAGCTGCCAGGGCTCATCGTCACCGATGTCGGGGTGTTGGGCCTGCGGTTGTAGTTGATGGTCATGGAGGGCGAACCGCTGCCCTCCGCCTGGAACTTCTTCCAGGAGTACGTGTCCGTCTCCAGGCTGCTCGCCGAACCCGTCGGCGCGGACGAGGAGGTCGACGCCACCATGCCCACGTTGAAGTCCGTCCAACCGCTGTCGGCGGCTTCCTGGGCCAGCGTCGTGACGGTGAAGTTGACGTTCGTGTCCGGGCAGGCGCTGTTGGACTTCCAGCCGTAGGCGAACGACTTCGAGGTGATCTTCCGTTTCCATGCGGGCTGGCGGTTCCAGGTGGTCCTGGTGTTGAAGGCGTCGGTGCGCCACAGCTGGACGGTGCGTTTGCTGCACGACCAGGAGTGCGTCTCCAGGACCTTCAGGGTGGCGCTGGAGACGTCCGCGCCCTTGATGGACTTCTTCAGCTTCAGCTTGAAGAACGAGCGGGCCGTGCCCCAGGTCTGCCGCTCGAAGCCGACCCGGGCCTCCTTGGTGTCCTCGTTGTAGTTCGCCCCGTCGTAGAAGCTGGAGCCGGGGTATTTCTTGTACACCGTCGTCCAGTTGGAGCGGATGCCGACGGTGGAGGGGTCGAGGAACAGCGGGTAGGTCAGCCCCTCGGTCTCAAAGAGATAGTCCTTCGGCGGGGTGATCGTCAGGACGTCACCGGCGAAGGCCGCGCCCGCCGTGGAGGCGTGGGCGCCCTCACCGGGACCGCCCGCCGCGGGCAGGGCGAGCGCGTTGCCCGCGGTGAACGCGACAGGGTCGGCCTGCGCGTCCGGGTCGTTCTCCACGGCGTACTCGTCGGGGTCCTCGTCCCGGCTCCCCTCGGTCTCGGGGACCTCGGGCGTACGGGACGGACCTTTTTCCACCCGCTCGGGGCTCTCGTTGGTGCCGGCCGCGGCGTCCGGGTCGGCGGCCGGCTCGTCCGTGTCATGGGTGCCCGCCGAGTCCCACAGGAACGGTGTCGGGGAGACCACGATCTCCTGGCCGGTTTCGTTCTTCGCCGTGAGCACGTCGGTGGCCGGATCGAGTGTGAAGGCGAGGGTCGGCGAGGTGACCCGGTAGCGCGGCGGATCGGCGGCCAACGCGGCGGCGGCCTCGGCCGAGTGGACCACCAGGACATGGGTGAACCCGGTGTCGCGCGCCGACAGCATCAGATCCACGCCCGGCAACACGCCTTCGTACAGCGCCCTGTTGTTCTCGACGACCGGCTCGGGCAGCGGGCCCGGCCACGCGAACATGACCTCGTGGCCCTCGGCGGTCATCGTCAGCAGCGGCGACCAGGTGTCCCCGTCGGCCGCATCGACGGCGTCGACGGCGTCGGCGCGGAACACGGCGGACCGGACCGACGTACCGGACGTGCGCGCGCCCGCCCGGTTCGCCCCGGTGCCGCCACCGGGCGAAAAGGTCACCGGATAAGGGGAGTTGACGGTGCGCCAGCCGTTCTTTCCGTCCCGCTCCAGCCTGGTGTCGACCGGGGCCCACGCACCCTCTTCGGTGCGCGCGCGGAGCGGAGCGAGGGACGCCCGGTATGTGAACGTCCCGTCCGGGTTCGCGTAGGTCGTGGAGAACTCATCGGTCAGCGCCGTGACTTCGACCCTACGGTCGAACTTACGCGCCCGGCGTTGCGCCTCGTCCTCGGCCACCAGCCGCGCGGTGCGCGGTGACTTCGCGGCCGATCCGCCGTCGTCCTGGTCCCCAAGGGCCAGCACGACGGCGCCACCGGCCAGTACGGCGAGCGCGAGGGCCGCCGCCAGGGCGCGCCGAACGCGTCGTCGGCCAGGGGGAGTCGGCTCGGGCGACGGCGCCGGGGCGCTCGTTTTGATGGCGCTGTCGAGGTCGCTCAAGGGCCCTTCTCCAACAGGCTGGGACGCGACACGGCGGTCACCGCGGCGGCGTGCTCGTTTCAGGTGCCCTGGGGCGTGGTGACTGCTCGTGACGGTTGCAGGACATGCCGGAGTGGGCGGTTGGAGTATGGCCAGGTCACCCGGGAGAGATCAACACCCCTTTGTCCGCGGTGACTTGTCAACGTCCGGGCAAAGGGCGAAGGAGTCTTTCTTTGCTGTTCTTTGTCTGTTTTTGGAACGTGACATACCTGACACAGAATCAGCACAGCTTGACGAAGATCTTCACAACCTCCGTATCTTCATGCTCAGTCTGTAAGCCATTGCTCACCATGTGCCATCGGAGCGACCGCGTTCGATCGTGGTGACCTTCGACCGTGGTGACGGAGGAAAGGTCGGCCTGGCCGTGCGTACGGTGCTGTCCTGGTGCGGTCGGGGTTCGCGGGCGAGATCGCCGCGCGAACGCCAGATCCGGCGCAGAGCACGAATCGGTGTCGTCGCCGGTCTGTTCCTCGCCCTCAACGTCACCCTGCTGCCCGGTGCCGTGGCCGTCGGCCCCGCCGACTCCCGCACCGCCGTCGACCTCGCCGAGGAGCAGCGGACGGATCCCGTCGAGATCGACGAGAAGAAGAGCGGCGAGCTGGAGGAACTCGCCGGGACGACCATCAAGGGCGTGCGGGCGTACGACCCGTCCGCCGTGGCCGAGGTGCCTGCCGCGTCCGGCACCAAGACCCTCGACCACCCGGCCGTGGGTGCCACCACCGAGGTCGCCAAGTCGGCCGACGGCACCATGACCATCGGTGTCGGCGCACCTGAGGGCGCCTCCGACGCCGACGCCGAGGCACTCAAGGGCGCCTGGAGCGTGGCCGCCGCGTCCGAGGGCGACGCGGTGGCGGGCGGCGCCCAGGGCTTCCTGCTCGCCGTCGACGCCCCCGCCACCGCCACCGGTGACGCCGTCGTCTCCATCGACGCCAGCAGGCTCGCCGAGACCTACAGCGCCCAGTGGCTCGATCGGCTCTCCTTCAGCCTGATGCCGGCCTGCTACACCACGACGCCCGAGGCGGAGGAGTGCTCCACCGGTATCCCGGTGACCACGGCCGTCGAGCGCACCGGCTCGACCGTCACCGTCCCGCTCGACCCGGGGGACCCCTCCGGCTCCGAGCCGGACCCGGGCGAGGACGGCGCGGGCGACGATCCGGCGGAGCCCGGCGCCACCACCGCCGAGGTCCCCGAGACTTTCGTCAACGTCACCCTGGACACCGCCGATCTGAAGACCGTCGCGGCGGGTACGTCCACCGCCAACACCGCGGACACCGCGGCGAGCACCGGCGACAAGGCGGCCGCCGACTCCGCCGTGTGGCGCGGCGGCAGGACCGCCGACGTCGTACGGCGCATCGCCGACTCCGCGAGCGGCGCTCTGCTGGTGGGCGGCTCCTACGGCTCCGGCTCCGGCGGCGACTTCGGCGCGAGCCCGATCGTCTCGGCCGGGTCCTGGACGGCCGGCGGCTCCTCCGGCGCGTTCACCTACTCCTACACGATGGCCGCCCCGCAGGTCCCGTCGGGACCGTCGCCCAATGTCACCCTCAGCTACAACTCGCAGACCTCCGACGGCCGTACGTCCGCCACCAACAACCAGGTCTCCTGGGCCGGTGAGGGCTGGGACTACAACCCCGGCTCCATCACCCGCACGTTCGTGGGCTGCGCCGCCGACACCGCGAACGCCAACAACAAGGGCCACTTCACCGGCGACCAGTGCTGGGGCTCGTACAACGCGGTCCTCTCCCTCAACGGCACCACCACCGAGCTGGTCCGCGACGACACCAGCAAGGAGTGGAAGAGCGCCCGCGGCGACAACCTGCGGGTGGAACTGCTCGACGCCGCCGACTACAAGACCCTGACGGGCATCGACGGCTCCGGCAACGGGGATGACAACGGCGAGTTCTGGCGGGTCACCACCAGCGACGGCACCCAGTACTACTTCGGCATGAACCGGCTGCCTGGCTGGAGTTCGGGCAAGCCCGAGACCAACTCCGTGCTCAGCGTCCCCGTCGCCGGCAACCATACCGAGGACCCCTGCCACAAGCCGGCGTTCAAGGACTCCTTCTGCGACCAGGGCTGGCGCTTCCAGCTCGACTACGTCCTCGACACCAGCGGCAACGCGATGACCCTGTGGTGGGAGAAGGAGAAGAACGCCTACGCACAGGACATGAAGGAGGCCAAGGCCGTCGCCTACGACCGCGCCGGCTACCTCTCCCACATCGACTACGGGCAGCGCGAAGGCACCCTCTACAGCGCCGAGCCGCTCGGCCGGATGCTGTTCACCGCCAAGGAACGATGCTTCGAGGACAACTCCCTCAAGGTGGAGTGCTCCGAGGCCAACTTCGCCTCCAAACGCTCCGACCGCACCCGCCCCTGGTTCGACACCCCCGCCGACCTCGCCTGCACGAGCGGCAAGAAGTGCACGACGTACGCCCCCACCTTCTGGTCGCGCAAGCGCCTCGCCTCCGTCGACGCGTGCGCCCAGCGCGAGCAGGGCGTCCGGCTGACCGAGTACAGCGTCGACGCCGACGGCAACGAGACCGGCAGCCGCAACGCCTGCGGCCTGTCCGGCGACTCGGCCACCACGACGCTGCTGTCCAAGGTCGACTCCTGGGGCCTGAAGCAGTCGTTCCCGTGGAACCTGACCGGCGAGTACACCGCGCTGTGGCTGGAGTCCGTCTCCCGCACCGGTTACGCGGTCGACGGCTCCACCCAGCGCCTCAACCCGGTCACCTTCGGCCACAACGGCCCCCCGCTGCCCAACCGGGTCAAGAACGGCCCCTCCGACACCGACCCGCTCTTCGACCGGCTGCGCATCCAGGACGTCGTCTCCGAGTACGGCGGCCGCACCGAGGTCCTGTACAAGGCGCCCACCGACAAGTGCCTCACCGGCTCCAGCCGTCCGGCCAAGGACAGGAACGACCAGCTCTGCTATCCCGTGTACTGGCACGCCGACGGCGAGCTGGAGGACAAGCGGATCTCCTGGTTCCACAAGTATGTCGTCGAGAAGATCACCGAGCACCCGCGTCTCGCGGGGGCCGAGGAGTCCAAGGACATCACCACGACGTACACGTACGCCACCGTCGGCGACGCCGTCGACAGCGCGCTGTGGGCCAAGAACCAGGGCGAGTTCACCCGGCCCAAGAAGCGCACCTGGGACGACTGGCGCGGCTATCCCGTCGTCACCACCGTCACCTCGGCCACGGACCAGGCCGAAGGCACCACCGGCGCCAAGTCGGTCACCCGCTACTTCCGGGGCATGGCCGACGACGTCCTCGCCGACGACACACCCGAGAACTCGTCCGACGACGTCAAACGCGGCTCCACGACGAGGGACGTCACCGGCGCGGTCCTCGCCACCGACCGCAAGGCGTACGCCGGCATGGTCGCCGAGTCGCTGACCTACCCCGACGACCGGGCGGCCACCGCATCCGGATGGATATCCCGCTCCGTCAACATCCCCGACGCCCCGGTCCGCCTCGCCACCCGCGAGCGCACCGACGGCCCCGACGTCACCGCGGAGCGCGTCACCCTCGGCGAGACCAGGACGATCACCAAGGCCTCCGGCAAGGGCGCGGACGGCTCCACCCTGCGCACGGTCACCACCAGGACCGAGTACGACGCCACCTATGGACTGCCCACCCTCGTCAGGGAGTTGGGCGACGAGGCCGATCCCAAGGACAACTCCTGCACGGCGACCTCATATGTGCACAACACCTCTGGGACCAACTACCTCGTCGGCCTGGTCGCCCAGACCGTCACCACCACTGGTACCAGCACCTGCTCCACCGACCTCTCCAGCGCCACCGCCAAGACCGTGGTCAGCGGCTCGCGCATGTTCTACGACGGCGCGAGTTCGCACACCGCCACCCCCACCAAGGGCCTGGTCACCAAGACCGTCGCCCCGACCGGCGCGGGCACCGGCTGGCAGACCACGAACCCCGAGTCGCGCACCGAGTACGACACCACCGGCCGGGTTGTGAAGGCCACCGACCCGACCGGCCTCGAGAGCACCACGACGTACATACCCTCCGACGGCCAGGTCTACAAGACAGAGACGGTCACGGGCCACAAGATCGTCGACGGCGCAGAGACCGGCTTCCGGGAAACCACCCTCGTCGAGCCCGGCCGCGGCGTCACCCTGAAGTCCACCGACGCCAACGACCGCGTCGCGTCCTACGAGTACGACCCGCTCGGCCGCACCGTCGCCGCCTGGGACGCCACCCAGTACGCCACCGACGACCCCACGGTCCGCTACGCCTACCACACCGACCCCGGCAAGCCGGTCTCCGTGGTCACCGAGTCCCTCAAGGACAACCCCACCCGCGCCGCTGGCGACGGCACCTACCAGGCGTCCACCGCGATCTACGACGGCCTCGGCCGCGAGCGGCAGACCCAGACCCCGGCGGTCGGCGGCGGCCGGCTGGTCACCGACACCCTGCACAACGACGCGGGCCAGGTGCGCTACACGCGCAACGCCTACTACACGGAGGGCGAACCCGGCACCGAACTCGTCGTCCCCGCATCCGAGTCCGAGATCCCCAACGCCACCACCTACACCTACGACGGCCTCGGCCGGGTCCTCACCGTCACCCCGGTGCACCACTCGTACGCGCAGACCGGCGCGACCGCCATGAACGGCGACAAACCGGTGCCGACCACGGACCGCCGCACCCGCTACGAGTACGGCCTCGACTACACGGTGATCCGCCAGCCCCAGGGCACACCCGCCTCCCGGGTGTGGACGGACGCGCTGGGCCGCACGGTCCGTCAGGACACCTTCACCGACGCCGCCCTGACCGAGTCCGGCGCCGTCACCACGACGTACGACTACGACGTCCGCGGCGACCTGGTCACCACCACCGACGACGTCGGCAACACCCGCACCTGGACCTACGACGCACTCGGCCGGGTCACCGACACCACCGACCCGGACACCGGCGCCACCCACACCGAGTACGACGCCTACGGGCGGGTGGACTCGGCACGCGACGCCCGCGGCCAGACCGTCTCCTATACCTACGAGCGTCTGGGCCGCGTCGAAGAGGTCAAGGCGACCCCGCCGAACTCCGCCACCGCCACGCTCGTCCAGAGCTACGCCTACGACACCGCGACCGGCGGCAAGGGGCAGCTCTCCTCGGCCACCCGGTACACCGACGGCAAGCCGTACACCACCGCCATCACCGGCTACACGGCCGACTACCAGCCCACCGAGATGACGCTGGCCCTGCCGCCCGGCTCCACCCCTGGCCACACCGACGACGGCTTCTCCACCCAGTACCGCTACCGGTACGCCTACAACGACGACGGCCAACTGGAGAAGTACACCGCCCCGGCGGCCGGCGGCCTCAGCGCCGAGGACGTCATCACCCGGTACAACGAGGCCGGCCTGCCGACCTCCGTCTCCGGCCAGGACTGGTACGCGGCCGAGACCTCCTACTCGCCCTACGGCCAGGTGCTCACCGCCACCGTCGGCGAGGCGGGCCACCGGCTGTGGCAGGAGAACACCTTCGACGAGTCCACCGGCGAACTCGCCACCAGCAGACTCGTCCGGGAGGCCGAGAACCCCGACACGGCCGTGGTCCCCGGCAGCGAGGTCAGCAAGCGCTCCTACGCCTACGACCCCTCGGGCAACGTCCTGTCCGTCGCCGACCGCATGGGCACGAGCACCGACCGGCAGTGCTTCACCTACGACTTCATCGGTCAGCTCAAGGAGGCGTGGACCACACCGGGCGGCGGCGCCTGCACGGCCACCGGCAAGACCACAGCCGCACCGGTCTACTCCGACGGACAGGTCAACGTCTCCTCGAACAACTCCGGCTACTGGCAGTCCTACGAGTACGACGTCCTCGGCAACCGCACGGCGAAGACCGACCACCACGCCGACCCGACCGTCACCGACGGCAAGGCCGACACCAGGAACGACGTGGTCACCGACTACGCCTTCGGCACCAGCGACACGGCGAAGAACGACCAGCCGCACACATTGACGTCGTACACCACGACCTCCACGACCGCGGCCGGCGCGACCGTGAAGACCCGCTCGACGCAGGACTACGACGCGGCCGGCAGCATGGAGTCGCGCTCCACCGGCGGCGACACCGCCCAGGCCATCTCCTGGACCTGGGACGGCAGGACCGAGTCCGTCACCGGCTTCGGCGCCGACGGCTCCGGGGCCTGGGTGGGCGCCGGCGCCATGTGCCTCGATTTGGCCGGAGGCACCGCCGCCGAGGGCACCGCGATCCAGCTCTACGTCTGCAACGGCAGCAGGGCGCAGAACTTCCGCGTCCAGGCCGCCGACAAGGACAACGACGGCACGGTCGACAACACAGCCATCGGCTCGCTCGTCGTCGCCGGACAGTGCGCCCAGCCGAAGAGCACCGCCATCGGATCCGCCGTCCTGATCCAGCCCTGCGACAAGAGCATGGAGTCCCAGCGCTGGGAGACGCTGAGCAGCGGCCAGATCAAGCACGACTCCTCGAAGCTGTGCCTGTCCGCGCCCGCCGCCACGTCGGGCACCGACCTGACCCTCGCGCCCTGCGACACGACGGCGGCGACCCAGCTGTGGACTCCCGCCTCGAAGACGAGCTACGTCTACGACGCCATGGGCAACCGGCTGCTGGAACGCACCAGCGCGGGCGCGGTGCTCAGCCTGCCGGACACAAAGGTCTCCCTGACCACCGCGGGCAGGGTCCGCTACGTGGAGCGCACCTACGCGGGCATAGGCGGCCCGTCCGTGACGCGCTACCTGGAGGGCACCACCGCCACATCCGGTGTCACGGAACAGGTCTTCGCCCAGGCGACCGACCTCAACGGCACCCCGCTGGCGGAGGTCCGCCTCGACGGCGACATGAGCGTGCGGGTGGCCAAGAAGGACCCGTGGGGCGAGGACCGCGCGGCGAACCTCGCGCCCCGCTCGCACACCGGCTTCCACACCGGCGACGACGACACCGGCACCGGCCTGACCCACCTGGGCGCCCGCGAGTACGACCCCGGCACGGGCCGTTTCATCTCGGCGGACCCGGTCCTGGACGACAGCGACCCCCTCCAGGCGAACGGCTACTCCTACGCCAACAACAACCCGGTGACCCATGCGGACCCGTCCGGTCTGACATCGTCGGCGTCCAGCTTCGACGCGTCGATCGCCGCGCTGGACGCGAAGATCGCCGACTACCAGAAGACGCTGAACCGCTCGATCGGTGACGTCATCCTGGCGACCGGGTGGGCCGTCTTCAAGGAGTTCATCGGCTGGAACGATGTCGTCGGCTGCTTCTCCCAGGGCGACTTGTGGGCCTGCGGCAGTCTGCTGATGGACGCCATTCCGTGGACGAGCATCTTCTCCAAGGGCAAGAAGATGTGGCGTGCCTTCGAGGCGACGATGGGCGCGGTGAAGGCGTTCCGTGCGGCGAAGCGGGCCGCGGAGGCCGGCATCAAGGCGGCCCGTGCGGCGAAGGCGTCGCTGATCAGGGCGAAGAAGGCGGCGGAAGCGGCCGCGGCGGAGGCGAAGCGTAAGGCACGTGAAGCGGCCAAGGCCGCGGCCGCGGCGGCCCGGAAGAAGGCCCATACCGGCTCCACGGGGGCCCGGGGCAACCCGGTCCAGGTGAAGGCCCGGACCCAGGCCCAGCACAAGGGCTCCAGCGGCGGCGGCAAGGCGGAGAGCAAGTCCGGGGGATCGAGGAGCCGTTCGGGCAAGGAGGACTCGGGCGGCGGAGGCGACGGCGACGGCGGTGGTGGCGGCGACGGCGGTGGTGGCGGCGACGGTGGTGGAGGTGGCGCCGATGCCTGCACGGTGAACAGTTTCGTCCCGCAGACCCTTGTTCTGATGGCCGATGGTTCCACCAAGCCGATCAAGGACGTCAAGGCCGGCGACCGGGTCCTGGCGACGGACCCGGAAACGGGCGAGACCCGGGCGGAGACGGTCACCGCGGAGATCAAGGGCCAGGGCGTGAAGCACCTGGTCAAGGTCACCATCGACACCGCCGGCAAGAAGACCAAGACGAACAAGAAGGGCACGAAGGGCACGAGGACAGCCGAGGTCACGGCAACGGCCGGTCACCCGTTCTGGGTCCCGGAACTCGGCGAGTGGATCGACGCGACAAACCTGAAGACGGGACAGTGGCTCCGCACGGGGGCCGGAACCCTGGTCCAGATCACAGCGCTCCAGCGCTGGACGACGCTGACCGCAACGGTCCACAACCTGACCGTCAGCAGCGCACACACGTACTATGTGCTGGCGGGGGCCACGCCGGTCCTGGTACACAACTGCAATCCGCTCGACGGCATCGCGGACGAGTTGGCAGGCAGCAAGATTACGACTGGTCAGGTCGTTGATGATGCTGGAAATAAAGTCGGAGCTCCTGTATCAAGCGGTGAGAATGGTTCATTCGTGCAAGTGAGGGACGCGCTCAGAAAATCTGGCGTGCCTCACGACGCTGCAGGTGGGTTCGCGGCCGCATCTCATGTAGAAACCAAGATCGCTTTGGCTATGAGAAGCAATGGCGTTCAGAGGGCGACAGTCGTAATCAACAATTCTGACGGGGTTTGTTCTGGTCCCTATTCATGCATGACTGGGGTGTCTGCAATTCTACCAAGAGGGTCTAGCCTGACATCCGTTTGGCGCACTGAAGAGGGCTGGCACGGGGTAACTATGCTGGGCGGCGGTTAATCTCAAGAGGTGTAATATCTGGCCGGCCCTGCCCTGGGGTAGAATCCTCCGGGGTGGGGCCGGTCTAATTTCAGGTATTCCGCATCGCCTCACCTGCGAACGTTGGAGGATATTAATGATTCTGACTATTTTCACTGGCGGTACGACATATCATGCAGCATCGGGAGGTATTCTTAGGCGCTTGATTGGCGAGTTGGTGACCGGCGGGCCCGACCGAGGGCCAGATGTGGTTGGACAGCCAAAGGGTGGCATTCTTGCAACGTTTGTGCTCTTGGCGCCACATAGGGATCCGATGAAATCAGATCGGTATTTTGACAGCTATCTTCAGGTCTCGACAAATCCGCTTACAGGATATGGCGCATTGAGGTGGCAAGTTCCCGAGGATTCCGTAGTTCGAGTGGATCGGGAGATTGCGAGGAGTGTATGGACCTCTAGGAATCCGGAACCGCCGGTGTTGGATCAAAACGTTGTTGCTGATTTGGGCGATTGGAGGCTGTTCGAGCCCCGCAATACGCTGCCGGTATCTGATATTCGTGCGGCCGTCGAGGAATTTTGCGAACTAAAAAGCGGTCAGAGGCCTACGGCGATTTGCTGGGATCGTGGTGACTTTGGCGCGTACCACTCTCTGAATGGACAGGCGGATGTGACACCTTCCTACTGTCAGGATCCGTGGTGCAGAGATTCGGGTACACGGCACCCATTGCACTGATGAAGGTTCTCGGTGGCGCTTCGTGAAAGATGGAATCTCCCTTTCGGTGAGACGGTATTTATTACTCGATCATGGAGGTTATGCGCGAATTTCGCGTTGATGTCGCTGTTTGTTGAACTTCCATTTGCTTGTCGATGTGTGCAAGCGAATTTGACGCCCCGTCAGGCGGTGTCTGGCGAGGCGTCTGCGTGGGGTGACGGCAGTAGTTGACGGCAACGTCAGCGGACGAGCGAGGCGCAGGGTGGCCGTTCGTCGCTGTCGGCGCGTGCCGTCTCGGTGGTCTCCCGGCCGACGAGCGCGGTGCTGAGTGTGTCGATGGCGTCGCGCTGGAGACGGAGTCGGACGTGGGCGTAGACGGTGGCGGTGACGCCGATGTGGGCGTGGCCGAGGAGTTCCTTGATCACGACGAGTTCGACGCCCTGTTCCAGGAGCAGGGTCGCAGTCGAGTGCCTGAGGTCGTGGAAGCGGATGCGACGGAGGCCGGCCTTGCGGAGGAGCGTGGTGAAGGCGCGGGTGATGTTGGTCGGGTCGATCGGTTTGCCCTGCACTGTAGTGAACACGTGCCCGTCGTGCTGCCAGGTGGTGCCTGCGGCCTCGCGTTCGCGCTGCTGCTGCTCGCGGTGAAGCTTCAGCGAGTGGAGACAACGGCTGGAAAGGGCGATGCAGCGCTCGGAGGCCCGAATCTTGGTGGGCAGCGTGGTGAGCCCGCCTGCGCTGGTGCGCTGAAGTGTGCGGCGGATGGCGGCGGTGCCCGCGTCGAGGTCGAGGTCTTCCCAGCGCAGGCCGAGAAGTTCGCCCTTGCGGAGTCCGGTGTGGAGGGCGAGTTTGAACAGCGCGTGCAACCGGTGTCCGCGCGTGGCCGCGAGGAGCTGGCGGGCTTCGTCGGCGGTGAGGGGTTCGAAGCGCCGGGGTCGTGGGGTGCCGGTGCGGACGTTGCGGGCGACGTTGCGCGGGATCTCTTCCTCCCGGACTGCGTGTTCCAGGGCGGACTTGAGTACGGAGTGGATGTAGGTGAGCGTCAGCGGGGAGAGCAGCTTGTGGCAGCACTGGTCGGCTGCGCAGCAGCGGGGCTGGCCCCGGCGGGCGTCGAGGCCGCGCGTGCAGCACTGGCAGGTGGTGCGGAGCTGGTTGAGCCAGGTGCGGACGTCCTTGGCAGTGAGCTTGGCCAGCTTCTTCTTGCCGAGGCCGGGGATGAGGTACCGGTCGATGCAGGCGGTGTAGCGGGTGTGGGTGTTCTCGCGGAGGTGGTGGACGGCGACGTTCTCCAGCCAATAGGTCAGGTACGCGGCCACGCTGCCCTGCGCGGAGGGGACGAGGAGGCCGCGGTTGCTGTTGGCGATCTTCTCGGTGAGCTTGGCCAGGGCGTCTTTGCGGGTGGTGCCGTAGACGCGGATGCGCTTGCGGGTGTTGCCGGGGGCGAGGACGTATCCGGCGGCTTCCCAGCGGCCGTCCTTGCGCTGGTAGACGGTCCCGTCACCGTTGGCGCGCACGCGGCGGGAGGCGGAGTTGTCGCGGGGCGTGGTCATTGGGCGGCTTCCTGTTCGAGGCGGGTGCGGATGAAGTCGGTCAGGGCGTCGGCGGGGATGCGTCGGGCGCGGCCGAGGGTTATCGAGGCGAGCTGGCGGGTGCGGAGCAGGTCGTAGACGGCGGAGCGGCCGAGTTGGAGTCGGGCCATGACTTGGGGGACCGTCAGCAGGTCCAGCGCTGGCTCTGTCTCCGGGCGGAGGGCAGTGGGCGGGGGCGAGGCCATCAGCAGCCCCCTTCGGCGATGAACCGGCGTTCCAGCTCCCTGCGATGCATCAGCGGCTCTACAGTGAGCGCCGGAAGGTCAAGCGGGAGAAGAGCCGACGCGGCCTGTTCCTGCCACCCCTCCACGACGACGCCGAGCCGGACGTATCGCCGAGCGAGAAGCTGAAGACCGCACTGGCCGAATCGAAGAAGCGTCGGCAGCGGCGACCCTGACCATCGGCCGGGCAGCTTGACCAGTGGGTGAGCTGTTCAGAGTTTCTTTACTTGATCAAGGCGGCCCGCTGGCGCGGCCCGCGCGCCCCCGGCCCTGCGGGGCCGCCGCCCGCTCCTGTCTCCGCCCTGCTTGCCGACGGCCCCGCCGGTCCGGGCGCGCAACAGCCGGCACAGCGAAGCCTTCTGGGTCTCTGCCCCAGACCCCGGCCCTCCCTTCGAGGGGCAGGGGGCCGAATCTCGGGTGTGGCTTCGTCGGGGTGAGTGTTCGCGGGTCGCGGGAGGGGTCCCTCGCCGTCGGGTCACCGGAGGCGTACCAGGAACCCCCGGGGGCCGCCAAGGCCGAGCGCACGCGTCACGGGGTGAGCCTTGGCGGCCCCCGGGGAACCCTGGTCCGGCGAAGGTGCCCGACCGACGAGGGACCCCTCCCGCTCAGGCCCCGGTCCTGCCGGAGCCCGGCCCGTCGCGGGGTGGGGCACCTTTGTGGGCGGGTGTCTGCCGGAGCGCCCCGGTTGATGTGTCGGCCGGGCGTACCGTGGAGTGGGAGGTGGTGAGTTGATGACCACGGAGCTGGCTGACAACGTCCGCAAGTACCGACGTCGCGCGGGGATGAGCCAGGAGGAACTGGCCCACGCCGCAGGCGTATCGCCGGGCACCGTGCGCAAGGCCGAGCAGGGCGGCACCATCCGCATGGAGACCTTGCACACGCTTGCCCGCGCGCTGGGGGTGACCACGGCCGCCCTGATGGCCTCGGATGCACCGGAGCCCGTAGGGCGGGCCGAGGAGCCGAACCGGGTCAACCTGATCCAGCTCCGCGCCGCCCTCACCCCGGCCGTCGGGCTCGTGGACCAGGACGCCGAAGCCGTGGCCGAGGAACCGAACCTGCGCATCTTCCGGCGGACGCTGCAAGACGCACGGGTGCTGTACTTCTCCGACAGCTACAAGAGCGTCGCCGGTCAACTGCCGGGACTGCTGCGTGATGCCGCACAGCCCGTCGCCTACTACGACAGCGGGGACGAGCACCGGCAGGCACTGTTGGCCCGCGCCGAGGCGCTGCGTCTGGCCGGCACCTACCTCACCCAGGTGCGGCAGTACGACATCGCGTATGCCGCTGTACGTGGCGCCATCATGGATGCCCGTCAGGCCGGAGACATGCTTGCGGCGGGCTCGGGTGTCGGCTGCATGTGCTGGCTGCTGGTGAGGCAGGGAAGGCTGGACGAGGCGGAACAGGTCGCGGCCCGGAGCATGGACGCGGTGGAGCCGAAGATCACGGGGGCTGAGCCGGACCACTACGCGGTGTGGGGCGGCCTGGCGATGGAGGCCGCCGCCGCAGCCGCGAGGAACAACCGTCCCGACGAGGCGAAGGAGTACCGTCAGGCCGCCCGGGTCGCGGCAACCGCGGTCGGGACAGCGCATCGCAACGTCTCCCGGCACTGGTCCGTCTTCGGGCCGGTCACCGTCGCGGTCAAGGCACTTGAAGACTCCCTGGTCATTGGCGACGCCCGCACAGTGGTGCGCAAGGCCAGCGAGCAGGAGGAGCTGTCGCCCAAGGCATGGAAGCGCCTGGGCAGGCCCAGCACCAACGACGGGAACCGCTTCACCCTCGACGTGGCTCGCGCCCACACCCGGACCGGCGACCTGTCGGCCGCCATGGACGAGTTGACCCGTGCCAGGGAAGCCGCCCCGCAGTGGCTGCGGCACCAGAACGGGGCCGCTGAGACCATGCAGGAGATCCTGGGCAAGCGCAAGCGCACCCTCACGACCGAGATGCGCGAAATGGCCGACTACCTGGGCGTTGTCGGGTAGCTGCCACACAGCGTGGCAGTTCGTGAACCAAGAGTCGCGAACTGTCAGGAGCCTCATCCGGGGTGACGGTTAGTCAGCGCCGACGGTCAGTGCCTGCACCGTCAGCGACCCAGGCCGGGGGTGCCCAGTGAGCCAGCCCAGGAGCGATGCCGACCGCATGCGTCGCAGAGAGCTGTACGACGTCGCGTCGGGCGGGGGAGGTCCCCGCTTACTGCCGTGGACCAGCCCGAAGGGGAAGCCCTGCTACCTGAGCAGCGACGGCCGGGGTTACCTCTCCACCCTTGCCGACAGCATCGAGACGGTACAGCTCAGCATGGGCCAGGAACTGTTGGAGTACGCCCGCGACGCCACGGCACCCGGCGCGAAAGCCCTGTCGGCGAGCGAATATCGCTGGTTGGCCTGCCGGTTGGCAGAAGCCCTGGCGGACGCTGCTCAGGGTCGCGGACTCGCGCGGACAGCGCATCCCGGATCAGGAAGAGGCGGCCGAGGATGCCTGACTCTTCGAACGCCGGCGCACCAGTGCGCAACTCCTCTCGGGGGCGCTGCCGCTTCCGCGAGTACCACGTGACCACCGTCCCCGACTCCGTGGCGCTGCCAACGTTCGAGGCGGTCTGCGCCACCGGCGAAGAGCACAACTGCGGCGCCACGTCAGGCACGCTGCACACCTCGGACGAGCTGACCCGTTGGATCGCCGGACACTGCGCCCAGAGCGGCCACGAGCTCTACGAGCAGACGGTCCGCGCTCTCGTCCGTGCCGAGCCTGGCGCGTGGCAGTAGAGTCCCGCTGCACCGACACCAGGCAGCGGCAGCGCAATCGTATGCCCCGAGCTGTTGACGGCAGTAGCGACGGCAACACCCACGGATTTCCCCGCACAACCACGGACACCAGCGGAACGCAAATCACGTGCTGACCTGCGAAGAAGCAGGTAGAGGAGTACCGCGTAGCACGCGTACTATGTGCTGGCGGGCGCCACGCCGGTACTCGTACACAACTGCAACGAAGTCTTCTATCGCGCGATGAGCGAGAAAGAATTCGACCAGCTGGGAACCAACGGCGAGATCACTGTCCGAGGTACCGAGAATTTCGTTACGCAGGACCGTGAGTATCTCGAAGGTCTGCGGCATCAGACCCACCGCAGGGGAGGCAGAAATGCCGAGAAGTACACTGTTCTGGTTCGCTTCGAGATGTCCCCGGGTATCCGCGACGCATTGATCGCGGCCGGTAAAAGGCCGGGTGAAATCGGTCAGGATGTGAATGCCGTGCACCTGAAGTCGGAGCGTGGCTTCGACACGTACGGCCTCAGACTCGGATCGGTCGGAGTGTTCAATTCGAGAATCGTCGGATTCGGAAGAGTGGCGGACTGGTGACGTTCCCCGGAGAGGAAAGATCTCAGGCTGATCTGGTTGAAGCACTCGCCGACGGCACGGGGCGGGATGCCAGGTCCATCGCGGCCAGGCATCCCGAGGTCACTCAGCTCATCGCCTCCTGGATCCGGGAAGCCGCGCACGCGGGAAACTGGACAAGGGTCGACAAGTTCGCCAACCTGGCTGCCCCCTTGCGGGCGCAGGGCCTGGGCGGGGCTCTTCAGGAGATCCTTGATTCGGATGCCGTGGGGTTCAACAAAGAGGATCTCGTGGAGATCCTCGGCGAGATCCGAGAAACGGACGCGGTCGCCTGCCTGTTCAGGGTAGCGGAAGGTTCGGTGGACGAGGACGCTCCGGCGTACTGGCTGTGCCAGAAGGTCATCTCCTCTCTGGGGGAGATCGGCACGCCGGAGGCCCTTGAACGCCTTCGCCGGATGACGACCCAGTTGTGGCCCGACGTTGTCCGATGGCATGCGGCTGTCGAACTCGGGGTCGAGGACGAGCTCGGGTTTGACGAAGATCAAATGCTGGGGTAGCCGGAGCCCCGGGCGCTGTTGAGATCCAAGGAGTTCCCATAGCGTCAGCGAAAAGGAAGCCCCGCCAGATGCGCGGTTCGGCGGTGTTCAGCGCGAGGGTGAGCAGCCCGCACAGGTGCAGCAGCCGGGTGCCGGCCTTCAACTCGGCCTTGGGGACGCCGCGCAGGGCCAGGTACCGCAGGGCGACCAGGAGTCCGACGACGGACAGGTCCACCATGGGGGCGATCAGCGGCGCGATGGGGTGGGGGACGCCGAGTCGCAGGGCGTACTGGTCGTTCACGGCTACTTGGTGAGCGGGAGCAGGGGCGATGTCGTCCGGCCGGTTGAGCGGAGAAGGGCATCCAGGCACAGGTCCGGGTCGGCGGTCAGGTGGGAGGTGGCTTCCGCGATGTGGGCGGCGTCGGCGTCGGACACGTACGGGGTGCGGATGGGGGTGAAGCCGGGGCGGCCCTGCATCGCCATCACTGTGACACCGACATGGGCGGGGTCCTGCAAGGCGACCGGCTGGCCGCCTTGCAGGGAGTTCGTCGGCTGGAACGATGTCGTCGGCTGTTTCTCCCAGGGCGACTTGTGGGCCTGCGGCGGCGGAGGCGAAGCGTTTAGGCGGGTCTTCGAATTTAGGCGGGGTGGGGGTGTCCGCGGGCTCGGCGGGTGGTGACGCAGCGTGTGCGTAGGCGTTGACTGGCGGGGTTGCGGAAGCCGTGGGCGGCGCGGGCGACGAGCTTGATCACGCGGTTGATGCCTTCACTCCTGGCGTTGCTGTGGCCGGCGGCGATGAACGCGGCGATCTCGGTCCACCACCGGTCGATGGTGCGCACGAGGGTGCGGACTTCGGGGATCCCGGAGTCGGCGCACCAGGTCAGGAGCTTCCAGTGCAGGTGGCCGATGCGGTGGCGGTCGGCGTCAGTGCGGGCGCAGGCGAGCTGGTCCCGCAGCCGTTCCCTGGCGGTCCAGGCGGTCAGCAGCGTCGTCCCGATCGCTTTGGCGTCGGTCAGTGCGTTCCACATCGTGCTGAACTGCGCGTCGGTGAGATCCTCGCGGCCCGGCAGGAGCCGGCGTCTGGCCTTCCACTCCGGGTCGCGGGCGCGTCCGCGTCGGCCCCGCAGGGCGGCGGTGGTCCGTCTGCGGACGGTGTTGATCATCTTGTTGGCGAGCTGGACTACGTGGAAGTGGCCGACGACCACGGTGGCATGGGGCAGCCCGGTGCGGATCGCGGCCCGGTAGCCGGGGGACATGTCGATCGCGGCGTAGCGGATCTGCCGACGCCGTTGCAGCGGGGTGGTGGCCGGCCAGACCAGCACGTCCGGGGGAGCGCGGCCCCCGGCCTGGCCGAGCAGGCCCTGGATGCCGAAGGCGTCCACGAAGCCGGTGTGCCAGCGGTCTGCCACGGGTTCCCACCGGCCGGTTTCCGGGTTCTGCCGCCACTGCATGCGCCCCCGGCGGGTCTCGTCGATCCCGAGTGCCTCGACCGGTTCGAGGGCCGCGGCCGTCACCTCCTGCCCAGCGGTGCGGAAGGCATCCATCACCGTGGGCCAGGGCAGGCCCAGGTCCCGGGCCGCCTGGACGACCGTGGAACCCGCGTCGCGCACCCGCCGCCCGGCCGCGTCCCGCAGCCGTCCGGTGATCCGGGCTCCGGCCGGGACCTGGCGCACCTGCTCGGTGAAGGTCCGGCGCGGGCAGGCCGGCCCGGTGCAGTACCAGCGCCGCTTGTGCCACACCCGCTGAAGCCTCCGCTCGCCGCAGGGCAGATCCCGTGGGCGGGTCTGGACGAAGCCCTTGACGTGCACGGTGAACACCCCGCAGGAGGGGCAGGCCCGCGCGGACTCGTCCGCGGTGGTCAGGTGCACCCGCCGGGTGCCGTCCACGAGCCGCTCGACCTTCTCAACGGCCAGGCCGTCCAGGCCGAGCAGCAACGTCGTACTGTTGTCCAAGCCCGTTTGTCCAGGTGATCAAGCTGCGTAGAGAACAGTCATGATCACCCGACCACGGGCTTCCTGCATCCAGGGCCTCGGACCCAACTCACCTGATTCTCACCGCCCGTGACGATGCGACAGGCCACCCCAGTCACACCCCGCTCAACTTCGAAGACCCCCCATGCCGGTTCCAGGGGGCCCGGGGCAACCCGGTCCAGGTGAAGGCCCGGACCCAGGCCCAGCACAAGGGTTCCAGCGGCGGCGGCAAGGCGGAGAGCAAGTCCGGGGGATCGAGGAGCCGTTCGGGCAAGGAGGACTCGGGCGGCGGAGGCGACGGCGACGGCGGTGGTGGCGGCGACGGTGGTGGAGGTGGCGCCGATGCCTGCACGGCGAACAGTTTCGTCCCGCAGACCCTTGTTCTGATGGCCGACGGTTCCACCAAGCCGATCAAGGACGTCAAGGCCGGCGACCGGGTCCTGGCGACGGACCCGGAAACGGGCGAGACCCGGGCGGAGACGGTCACCGCGGAGATCAAGGGCCAGGGCGTGAAGCACCTGGTCAAGGTCACCATCGACACCGCCGGCAAGAAGACCAAGACGAACAAGAAGGGCACGAAGGGCACGAGGACAGCCGAGGTGACGGCAACGGCCGGTCACCCGTTCTGGGTCCCGGAACTCGGCGAGTGGATCGACGCGACAAACCTGAAGACGGGACAGTGGCTCCGCACGGGGGCCGGAACCCTGGTCCAGATCACAGCGCTCCAGCGCTGGACGACGCTGTCTGCGACGGTCCACAACCTGACCGTCAGCAGCGCACACACGTACTATGTGCTGGCGGGGGCTGCGCCGGTACTTGTGCATAACTGTGGTGAGGCCGCGGAGGCTGCCTCTGAGGGGCCGCAAAGTCTCTACCACTACACGAATGAAGCGGGGCACGACGGAATCATTTCGAGTGGTGAGATGAGGCCTTCCCTGAAGGCGAACAATCCGAAGGATGCTCGCTATGGAGATGGCCAGTACCTGACGGACATCAAGCCCGGGACGAAGACGCTCGGACAGCTCTCAGCAGCTTTCTTGCGGGTCCCATGGGCTGGACGTAAGTTCACTCACTACGTCGAAATCGACGTCAGAGGGTTAGACGTAGTGGAAGGAAGACCAGGAGTGTTCGTGATCCCAAACAGCGGGCCACTCGATCTAACCGGCCGCATCCTTAGCTCCGGAAGGAACTAGAGGTGAGGTACGTCAAGGTCGCATGGGTGCACGACTTCGCTGATGATCCTGTGCTCTACCTCAGCGAGCTCGGCGACGACGGATATGAAACTCGGAAGGTGCAGTTCTATCGGGATGGTCGATCCGAATGGGCAGACGAGAGTTTCGAAACTGCAACTGTCGGCCTCTCGGAAATTCCTTTCCCGTCTTTGGAGGAAATTTCCAGTCAACCGGAATTCACTGCCCAAGCGATTACTCCGGAAGAGTTCGAGCGCGCATGGAACGAGGCGCACACGAACTTCTGAAGCGCCGCTGAATTCGTCTTGCGGTGCGCCAGAGCGCAAGGAGCGCTTTCATTCTGGCGGTGAAAGAAGCTCGGGGCCCTGCTGACTTCCAGCAGGGCCCCGAGTCGTTTGACGGCAACCCCCACAGCCTCCCGACGACCGGAGCGCGCGCCGAGCCCCTTGGGTCGAACGCGATCGAACGGACCTTTGAAGTTCCCGATGCGAGTACTGCAATGAGAGCGCAGCAGGAGACCATTGGGGCCGACCTGGGTGGTTACGATGGGATTCACAATAGTTGTGTAAATTATTGTGTCGCCATCCTCAGGGCTGGCGGGGTGGACATTCCAGAAGGTGCGCGTGCAATGATCGCTCTCCGGAGAACTCTGAAGTAGGAGATTGAGTTGGATCGGCGCGACGTTGGAGTCGCTCATATTCGACATGTCGGCGATCTTATTTCGGTTCGAGCGCAGTTGAGCATGGGGATGCAGGGGGTTGCTGGCCTCTCGTTCGACCAGCGCGCCGACATAGTCGAAGCGGTTATCGAGTTGGAGGATTCCTATCGCCTCGCATGGGAATCCGTCGCCTATGAACCGCGGTTCGAGCAGAGGGTTCCGAAATCGGAGACGCTTGAGCGCGCATTGCTGGGCGCCGTGGCGGGAATCCGCGAGATCGCCCGAAGGAACGGCATCGAGATCGGCTGCTGCTGATTCGCGCGACTTGGCCCTGAGGGGTTCAGCCAGCTCAGCCGATTGCTGCCGCCCGCTGGCGACGCCCCCGCCCGCTCAGCGTGCAGCCGTCAGGCAAGCGAGCCGAACCGATCCAGGAAGCAACTCACCACCCACTGCAGCGCTGCCAGGCAGACTCCGCTGAACGCCGCGTAGCGTCACGTTAGGCGGCGGCAGCCGAAAGCAGCGATCGTCGCTGCCGGGCGGGTGGCAGGCGAAGCCACCGATCGAGCAGTTCATCCTGCTGCCAAACGGTCAGGCCGGAGCAGGGCGGATGGCGTGACGGAACGAAGAGGCGTGGCTGACTTTTTGTGGCTGAGTTTTAAGGTGTGACGGGATCAGGTGGCCAGCGACGGTGGTGTGATCGTCCGTGCTCGGTCGTAGAGGTCGCGGGCCGTCGCGTTCTTCAGATGAGGGCGCAGGAGACCGAACATCGCCTTCACGCGCTCGTCGGCGCGGCCGGACTGCACCTTGGGGTAGTCGTCGAGGGCCTGGTGCCAGGTGGCGCAGGCCGCTTCCAGGTGGCCGAGTTCCAACTGCCGCTCTGCCAACAGTCCGCGACGGTGTACTCGTGTGCGCTGGTACACGCTGGGGCGGAGCCGGTCCGCTTGCTGCATGGCGTCGACGGCTCCGGCCTTGTCGCCGAGTTCGTAACGGACCTGGCTGACGTGGTAGTTGAGTGAAGAGGGGTCATACGAGCCGAACGCCTTTCCGCGTGACTCGGCACGGTCCATGGCCGCCTCGGCCTCCCGGATGTGGCGCAGCGCGCCCGTACGGTCGCCGGTCTGCGCGGCGGCGTGTGCCTGCTGGCCGACGAGGAAGGCCAGCATCCGGGGTCCGGCTTTCGGGGAGGCGGCGGCAGCGGCGTCGGCCAGTTCCATGGCCTTCGCCCCGTGGCGGAGGTCGACCGCCTGGACGCTCATGCCCCGCAAGGTGGTGCAGTACGTCAGGTGGTCCTCGGCAGCGCCCGCCAGCTCCAGCGCCTTGACGTAGTAGCGCTGTGCGAGACCGTGCAGCCCTTCGTCCACGGCCATGTAGCCGGTCAGGTAGAGCAGGTCCGAGGCGGCGGACAGCATCGCCTTGCGTACGTCCTCGGGTGCGTCGGCGCGCAGGTAGGAGGCCACGGTGTTGACCATGAACGAGGCCGCCATGGGGCGTGCGTGACGGCCGCCGAACTCGTCGTCCAGTTCCGAGACACGCTCGGTCATGGCGATGACCATGTCCACTTCGTTCATGCCGATGCGTGCTGTGCGGCCGGACTGGACGGCATCGGCACGCCCGACTACATCAGGCCAGCCGGGAATGGTGACGGCCACGGAGAACAGGCCGGCACCCAGGACGCTGCGGCGGGACGGGTCCATATCCAGCCTCCCCAGGTCGATCACCCCTTCCACGGTATCCGCAGCGGCGGAGGAGCGATCGTGTGGAACGGGCAGCCCGGCCTCGGTATGGGTGACGGGGCGGCCGAGGCGGCGGGAGAGAGCTTCGAGGATGCATGCGCGCACCGCGCCGCGAGGGACGGGTGCCTCCGAGCCAGTGGCTCACTGCCGACTCGTCGTAACGCAGAGGGATTCCGCTCTCCGTACCGACGCGGTTCACCGCCCGTGTGAACTGGCGGTGAGTCCAGCGGCTCTCGGCGAGCAGGCGCCCGAGCGCCAAGTTCGGTTCACGCTTGGCCATGCCCTCAACTCCCCGTGATCTTGCGAACTTTCAAGGCTTTCAAGTCCTGGTGCTGCGGCAACGGTACCGCTGAGCGTGGTCGTGCGGTTGCGTAGAGGCAGCAGGCAACGGCGAGTCCTCGCCGCAGCCGTCGTCTGAGGGGCTGAGGGATGAGAAGCGAAGCACGGGCCCGTCTGGATCGGATGACCGAGGAGCGGGGCATGGACGGGGTGTTGAGGATCGACACCTATGAGGGCGCGGACCTGTCGCCGGGTTCGAATCGGTTCTCGCCGTGTCTCTGCCCGCAGCACGGCAGTGCCACCGAGTACGGCGCGGAGAAGCTGAGCGTCGCAGTACGCGAGGCCAACGAGCGCAGCCGCGGAGAGCGGCTGTGAACTGGTTAGCCGCAGCCGTAGGCCCCCACGCCGGACCACTCCTGGTCATCACCATCGCGGGCTCGGTCGGCTTCGTCCTGGGCGCCGCCGCCGCATCTACACCCACCTGACTCCTCCCCGTCACGCATCCAGGCTCCCCACCTGTGATGAGGGAGGGCCCGCCGTCGGAAGCGGTGGGCACCCCGTCCGGCTGCCTTCTTCGCAAGGGTCCGGCAGCCGGACGGGCCCAACTCCGCAGCATCCGCCGCGGAGTCCACTGAAAACCGTAAGGGAGAAAACGATGAACGTGGACGAGCTGTTCACCGGCGACCTGATCACGGGCGTCCCGGCCGTCGAGGCCGCGCTGCTCGACAAGATGCCGGGCGGCGGCGACAACAACGGCGACCACTGCAGCAAGTGATCCAGGGCTGACGCCAGGCGGGGCGGGGCCGTTCGCGGCCCTGCCCCGCCGCACGACATCGGAAGGAGACTACATGTTGTCGATGTGTCTGCGCCTGGCCGATCTCCAGGAGCCCAAGTGGAGACCACACGGCGGCCGTTGGACCAACGGCGAGAGCTGGATCGAGCCCGCGAACGTGTCCACTCTGGTCATGGAGGTCAACGACGACCAAGCGCCGCGCGTACGGGTCCGCGTGAAGGAGTGCAAGAGGGACGAGGCCGACTTCGTCGAACTCACCATGGAGCCCGGACAAGCCCGCCTGGCGGCGGGCGTCTTCGGCACAGCCCCGCTCTACCTGGCAAAGAAGGCCGGCGAGCTGCGCGCCTCTTGGGACCTGACACTGCTGCGACCGTATATGCAGGCCGACCACCTGGTGCCGCGCGTTGTCGCCCGCACGCTGACGAGGCAGCACCGCTACACGTCGGAGACGCTCTTCGAAGGCGTCTACCGCCTCACCGAACGGGCATCGGCCACGTTCACCCCTTCGGGACTCAGCATCCACTACCCCGACCCCGCCGAACACGTACTTGAGCCACGTACGCTGCGGCACAGCGTTGATCCACTCGCTGCTCTGGACGAGTTGCTGACCGACGTGATCCGCCAGGCGCCGACGGCAACCGGATGTGTGGGTGTTGAGCTGTCCGGCGGCGCGGACTCCGGGAACGTCGCCCTGGCCGTGAAAGCAGCCCGCTTCCCCGAGGTGTACAGCTTCGGCCTGCTGGTGGGAGGAAGCACCGGCAGGCAACAGAGCGAGCGGCGTCGGGCCCTTGTGGAGCACTGCGACTTCCGAGACACGGTCACCCCCGCCATGCAGCACCCGCCCTTCTGCGCCGGAGGCGTGCGCGATCTGTGCAAGCCGCACGACCCGGCGGGAGCCTTCTACCAGGAGGCGTTCGATGCCGTGCGCGAGCAGGCAGCCGCCCGGCGGTGCGAGGTCATGTTCACCGGCAGCGGCGGCGACGAAATCAACGCCCACCACTCCAGGACACAGGCCGAACTGCCGACACCCGAACCCGTACCGTGGCTCGGAGCCAAGGCAGCCCGAGCACTCGCCGAGGTGAACGAGCATCTGGCACCCATCCCGGTGCTGCCCGTACTGAACCGCCCCGGGTTCGATAGAGATCTCAGATTATGGTTGTGACCTGGGGTTTTGCGGATTCCATGTAGTGATTGGCTTCGTACTCGACGGGTG
>NZ_JBEPAP010000031.1:73089-102152 GCF_040298665.1 Streptomyces sp. NPDC001508 | reverse complement strand
TGGCGCCGCCCGCCCCGGCCCCCGGCGGCTTGCCGGGCCCGGCCCCGGGGCGCGGGGGGGGGGGGGCGGGGCGGGCGGCCGGGGGGGGGGGGGGGGGGGGGGCCCCCCCCCCCACCCCGCTCGGTATCGTCGGCGGCCACGGCGGCTCGCCGTGGACCCGCACACGACCGGCACCGGAAGCAACGACGGGCCGTAAGGTTAGGCATATGAACGATCGCATGGTGTGGATCGACTGCGAGATGACCGGTCTCTCGCTGTCCGACGACGCGCTCATCGAGGTGGCCGCCCTGGTCACCGACTCGGAGCTGAACGTACTCGGCGAGGGGGTGGACATCGTCATCCGTCCGCCGGACTCGGCGCTGGAGACGATGCCCGAGGTGGTACGCCAGATGCACACCGCGTCCGGGCTGCTCGACGAGCTGCCCGGCGGCACCACGCCGGCCGACGCGGAAGAGCAGGTCCTGGCCTACGTGCGGGAGCATGTGAAGGAGCCGGGCAAGGCCCCGCTGTGCGGCAACTCCGTCGGCACCGACCGCGGCTTCCTGCTGCGCGACATGCCCACGCTGGAGGACTACCTCCACTACCGGATCGTGGACGTCTCCAGCATCAAGGAACTCGCCCGCCGCTGGTACCCGCGCGCGTACTTCAACAGCCCGGAGAAGAACGGCAACCACCGCGCCCTCGCCGACATCCGCGAGTCCATCGCGGAGCTGCGCTACTACCGCGAGGCGATCTTCGTCCCCCAGCCGGGCCCCGACTCGGACACCGCGAGGTCGATCGCGGCCAAGCACGTCCTGCCCGCGGCACGCTAGGGCGTGTTTCGAAAGTCCCGTCTGGCCCGCGACGCCTGGCACGGCACTCCCCCAGCCTTCGGCCGGGAGGTGCCCCCACGCCGCGTTGTCGGGATCGCCCGCGTACGCCCAGTACGCGGACGACCCTCCGCCTTGCGATGCACCGCACCAGACACCGCGGGCCCCGCCCTCCGGGCGGACAACGCTACTTTCGAAACACGCCCTAACCGCCGACGCCCCGGCGGAGGGTGCCGTGAAAGGCGTGCGCGAGCACCCCTTCGGACCCTGTACACTTTTTCTCGGCCGGTCAGGGACTCCACACAGTAACCGCCGGTCGTGGTGGGTGTAGCTCAGCTGGTAGAGCACCTGGTTGTGGTCCAGGATGTCGCGGGTTCGAGTCCCGTCACTCACCCTCACCCAGGAGGCCCCTGGCCTGCGGAAACGCAGGCCAGGGGCCTGTCTGCCGTTTGGCCACGGCCGAACCACGGCCCCTCCACCCGCGATTCGAGTCGTCCGGGAAGGAGCGGTCGCCGTAAATCCGCATGGAACCTCACTTAGCGCATGCCTTCAGTTACACATTGTGTAAGTTTTTCGTGCATCGATCCGCCGCTGAGTGACGGGACCTGATCAGAGCCATGCGACCGTCCAACAGCAGGTCACCGCGCCGGTCGATGCAGCCGACAGCTGTTCCCGCGTCCGTGCCCGTCCATGGATGGTTGAGAAGTGCCGCCGTGACTCGCCGGCGCCCGAACGCGTAGGGCGCGGGCGCGATGAACCAACGGCAGAAGCTGGGATCAGAGTCGTAGACGGCTGTGGCCATCAACGGCGCGAAGAACTCCCCGGGCAAGGTGACGCGTTCGAGAAGTGGCTGGTGCACCGCATGGACCAGGTGCCACGCGCCGGTCTTCCGGCACACTCGCCGTGTTGGCGAGGGCCGGCAGCCGAGCCACCTCAGCTGCGGCCGACAGGGATGCCGGTGCCCCTGCTGGCGGAGGCGCTTGGAGACCCGTTGCCGCGTTGCAGGCCGTTAGCCTGTCGGTATGTCAGATCGTGTCATGCCCGGTCGCCCGGACGGCCTGATCACCCTGGGGGCCGCGGACGCTCTATGGGTCGATCTGACGGCCGACAGTGCTGTGCCGACGGCGTCTGGGGCATTCACCTGCCCTCCCGCCCGCGCCCGGGCGGGGTACGTCCTGCTCGGCGGTCATGTGGTGGCGACGGTGAGGGTGAGCGGCGGTCAGTGGAGTGTTCCGGAGGCCCGGGTGCGCCGGGCGGCCGCGGAACTGAACGCGGTAGGGATGGATCGGCAGGACCTGGTCCGCGTCGGTCCGTTTCGTGGGGCGCCGAGGCAGGAGTGCACCGAGGAAACACCGCTGCGTTGGCGCTGGCGCATCACGGGGGAACTACAGGAGCTGAGCGGCCCCGAGCGGGCAGCACGGCGTGAAGTCGGCCGGCCGTACCATCTGGCGGGGATCGACTGGCGACAGATACTCGTGGAGCAGACCCGCGACGGGACGCAGCGGACGTGGTGGCTGCCGCGCGCTGTGGTCAGGCTGCTCGATGCGGCCGAGCACACCGAAACGCAGTGGCTGCAAGCCGCGCGGACCCACCAGGCACGCGCAGTCGCCACCGAGCCACCCTCCCACCCCCGACAGGCCCGAGCCGCCGACGGCCGACAGTCGACGAGCCCCGAAGCCCGCACCGCCTCACTGCGCCCGTACAACAAGGAGTTGGAAGGCCAGCGGTACTCGGTGCTCAGCAAGAGGCCCGGTACCTCCCGCAGGGTGGCCGGGTGGGCGTGCGCCGTCTGCCGCACCGCGCCCGCCACCGTACTCGACCACTGCCATGAGCACGGCTACGTCCGCGCCCCCCTCTGCCAGTCCTGCAACACACAAGAACGCCCCGACCACCTCTACAGCAACGACATCCGCGTGGCGAACCGCTACACACGCCTCTTCCACACCGACACCGACCACTGGCTCCGCCACTGGCACCGCTGCCCCGGCTGCCGCGCACGCACCACCCTTCCCCTGCCACACCTCGCCGCATGGACCGCCCACACAGCCTGCCGATCGCTGCGCCCGACCCACCGCGCCCCCCGCGGACGCAAGCCCTGCGGTGTCCTGCGCGTGTCCTGGACCGGCAGTCAGAACGCGCCCCGTTCCTGCCTGCTCACCGTCGCCGTCGACTTCTGCCCCTCCGGCGAGCACCGTGTTCTGGCGCGAGTCCCCTACCGCGAAGCCGCCGAGCAGTTTCGTGCCTGGCTGGCCGAGACAGCCCCCGCCGTAGCCGCCGCGGCCGGTCCTGACCCCTTGGACGGCCTCCCTGCCCAGTTCCGGCCAGTCATCGCGGACACCAGCGGCGAGGATCTAGAACTGTTTTGAGCGGGCACCGGAGCCGTCGAAGGTCTACGGGTTGCTTCCCGGTACTTCGACTCGTTGACGTGGTATGAGGCGTTGCGAAATGAGTTGATCGGCCCCGTTACAGGCGAAGCTGAGAGAGGTGGAAGCGTACCTGAACGAGCGTCAGCGTCGGCTGCCGTAACGGGGCGGAGGCCCGGCAACTCGGTCACGATGGAATCGCCGCCGCCGCACTCGCGGTGGGCCTGTCCCGTCACACGGCCCTGCGTACCCTGCTGCGCATCCCGTTGCCCACCGGGCGGGTGCCTCGCGTGATCGGCGTCGACGATTTCGCCCTGCGCCGGCGGCACCGCTATGCCACCGTCGAGATCGACGCCGAGGCCCATGAGCGGATCGACGTGCTGCCCGACCGCACGGCCGACACGCTGGAAGCGTGGCCGCGCGAGCATCCGGGTGCCGCGTGACGAGATCTTCCAGACCCTCATGGAAGCGATGGCCGCCGGGGCGGCGGCCCGCGACGACGTCGATCTCAGCCTGGTCAGCGTGGACTCGACGTCGCCCGCTCCCTGGGATGACACCGCCGTTCCAGTCGGCCCCAGGGGGCTCGGGCACTGACGCCGACTCACCGGTGGATGCCGGTCGGCACACCGTGGTGGACGGATCGATCCGACAGCCACCGGACGCCGGTTCAGGCGCGGGTGAGGTCGGACAGGAGCGCGGGCAGGAGGCGTTCCTCCATGACCGCACTGCCCGACTCCTCCATCGCGAGGGTCAGTCCGGGGTCCCAGGGGCTGGCCGCGGGCGGTCCCGCGAGCGGGGTGGACTCGCCCTCGACGAGTGCCGCCGTGTAGTCGGCGGCGGTCATCCGCCAGGGCTGGGCACCGTGGCGGGCCACGGCGTCCGCGGTGATGCGCAGTCCGGCCCGGTCGAAGTCGGCGCGCCAGTGCAGCCGGGTTCCCGCTCGTACAGCGTCGCCGAGCAGTTTGTGGCAGGCGGCGGACGGGACGCCCTCGGTGCACACGAGGGCGGCACCGGTGTCCTGGAGTTCGCCGGCGGCGGCGCGCAGTACGGCCGGGTTCTCGCAGACGTAGATGGTGCGGGCGGCGGGGACGACGGGAGCAGTGGCGAGTTGGTGGAGAGTGAGCCGGAAGGGGATGCCGAAGCCAGCGGCATCGCGCAGCCAGTCACAGACCACAGTGTCGCCCTCGGCCCCGATGTTGAGGACGAGTACCTGGCTGGCGAGGTCGTCGGCGATGGCCCCGGCGCTCTCCCACAGGGCTCGCCGCCCGGCCCGCTCACGCGGGACGACACGGCCGTCGCCGGCGCGCTGGGCGAGGGCGCGCAGGACAAGCTGTTCGAGCGGGGCACCCGGCACGAGGGCCTTGGTGTCGCCGGTGGCCCACTCGGCGAGCACCGGAAGCGGCAGGACACCGGGAACCCGGTAGGGGGAGCCCGCACGGTGTTCCTCGTCACCGGTCAGTCTTTCCAGGACGCGTACCGCCGCGTCCAGGAGCGGCGCGTCTTCCCGGCGTACAAGGCGGGTGAGAGTGCCGTCGGCGGCGATGCGGTCAAGCCAGGCGGCGAACCATCCCTGCCCGGCGAGCCGACTGGAGTGGGCCGACGTCAGGGCCTGCTCCCGGCGGGCCTGTTCGTCGGCCCGTTCGGCCGGCCGGTCGCGCAGCGGACCGTGGAGCTGGCCGAGGGTCTGGAGGAGACCGGTGCCATAACGGTCGTACAGATACCCGTCCAGGTCACGCAGGGGTACAGCGAGGCGCTTGACGGTCGCGGGCCGGTAGCGGCCGGTGATGCCGATGACGGTGCGGCGCTCGGCCTCGCTGGGCCCCGTGAGCCCGATGTCGCCGTCGAGCGCGCCGCCGGTGCGCTCCAGTCTGCGGCGGGCGGCGGCGATCAGGCGGGTCCATCCCCCGCCCCGCAACTCGTTGTACCCATGGCTTTCACTCTGCTCAGCCGACAACCGCGGCCTCCTTGGGCGTCGGGGCGCGCCGGGTGCCGGGCGAGCCGAGGGCGGCGGTGAGGTCGCCGGTGTCGTCGGCGAGAAGCCGGTCGCCGTCCCAGACGAGCAGAAGCGCGGAGACGGTGTGGTCGACGGCGGTGTGCGCGAGGTCGTAGTGGGCGGCGGCAGACACGGAGGCGTGGGCGGCCCACAGGTCGTACCCGGTCATGAACAGGTCGAGGTCGAACTGGGCGGCGAGTGACATGAGTTCGCCGCGCCCGGTGTCGTCCACTCCGGCGAAGGCCTCGTCGAGGGCGAGCAGGCGCGGGGCGTGCGGGTCGGCGGAGTTGAGCATTGCGTGCGCGGCGGCGAACAGCGGCAGGTGCAGCGATACCGACTGCTCACCGCCCGACAGTCGGCTGTGCCGGGCGCGGGTGAGCCTCTCCTCCGTCTTGTCGGGGCGTACCAGCTGGAACGCGAACTGCCGCCAGCGCCGGTAGTCGAGGACCTCGGCGAGCAGTTCGCGGTAGGGCTGGTCGCGATGGCGGGCACGGGCGGTCTTGATCTGCGCGGCGAAGTGGGTGCGCACCCGAGCGAGACCGTCGGGGCCGAGGCGGGCGGCGTCGGCGTCGAGGAGGGCGCAGACCGCGCGCTGCTCGTCGTCGAGGTGATCGGCGAGCAGCCAGCTCACCCCGACCGTGGTCCCCGAGGACATGGTGCGCCGGCGCATGTCGGTGTTCATCCGCCTGATCAGGTCGCGGGCGTCGACCGTGCGGTCGTGGATCTGCTGGGCGAGCCGGGTGAGCAGGGCGTCCTCCAGGATGCGCTGCTCGGACTCGGAGAGCAGTTCGGCCTGGTCACGGCGGTGGGAGGCAATCTTCTCGGCAAAGGCCGCCACGGGCAGCGGGCCCTCCTCGTCGGCCACACGGACGAGGATGACGCCGTCGGAGCCGTCCCATTCAGGCCGGTAGTCCTGTCCCGCGGCGGCGAGCTGTGCCTGCAGGTCGTCCAAGGCCTTGGTGAGACGGGTGACGGACTGCTTGAGGCTGGTCTCGGTGGGGGTGAGGTCGCGGGTGGCGGACAGGATCGCCTCGTGTACGGCGACCACGGCCGGCGGGAGTGTCTCTCCGGTCCAGTCGGCCTCCCGGGCGGGCCAGGCGAGGCCGGGCGGGCAGCGCAGGATGTCGAGGAGTTCACGGGCGGCGTACGGGCGCAGCCCGCGGGCGGTGTCCTTCTCCTCCGCCGCGGCGACCGCCCCGGCCTCGGCGGCGGCCGTACGGCGGGCCTCGGCCGCCGCGGTGCCGGCGATGGCGGCGTGCTGGGCCGTACGAGCCGCCTCGGCCTCCCTCACCAGGGCGTCGATCCCGTCCTCGGTCTCCTGCACCTGGCGCATCACCTCCTGCGCCTCGGCCCCGACGGCCGTCTGGAGGGCTTCGAGTCCCGCGGCCTCCTCGGTGTGCCGGCGGCGCGCCGCGCGCTCGGTGTCCGCCGCCGCCTCCTCGTCCTCGGCGGCGGCGCCGAGCCGCTCGGCGGCGGCCTCGGCCGCCTCGCTCTGGCGGGCGTGTTCGCGGCGGCGGGCGGCGAGTTCGCGGACCGCCGTCTCGAAGGCGCGGGTGGCGGTCTCGACGGCGTCGACGCGTTCGATCTCGATGGCGTGCTCGGCCGCGGTGCGGCGCAGAGCGCGTTCGGCGACCGAGCAGGCGGCCACCGACTCGTCGTACGAGCCCTGGGCGGCGTCGGCGGCGTCGCGGGTGGCGCGCAGCCTCGCCGCGGCCCGGTCGAGCTCGCGCAGTGCCTGCGTGATGCCGGTGGTGCGGGGCAGGGCGGCGCGGGCGGCGGCGTACGCCTCCAGGGCGGCATCCGTACGGGCCTGCAGGCGCGCCAACTCGTCGAGCTGGGCGGAGAGTTCGCCCAGCAGTACCTCGCAGGCGGCGATCCGGGCGGCGCGCCGGCGGGCGCGGGCGGTCGCGCCGACGTACTCGGCGTGCTCCTTGGTGTGGGCGCCGACCAGGACACCGGCCGCGTAACGGCCGTCGGGGCCGATGTGCGGGATGCCGGTGTCGAGGTCGCCGGTGACGGCGACGGAGCGCAGTACGGCGGTGATCCGGGCGGCGGTCGGGATCACGATGCCGGCTCCAGGGCTCTCGGGGCTCTCGGGGCTCTCGGGGCTCTCGGGGCGCAGGAGATCGGCGAGGCTCGGTCCGTTCACCGGGGCGCCGGCACGCAGGTAGCCTTCGCTGTGCCCGGCCGCCACGGGGGTGTCCTCGGCGGTGACGAGTGCGTCGAGGAGGCCCGACGCCTCCAGGGCCGCTTCCAGGTCAGCTCGGTGACGTTCCGTCAGATCTTCTTCGAAGTCGACGAGTTGCCACAATGGGACGCCGTCACCGGGTGCCCGGTCGGCGGTGCGGCCGCGGGCCGGGGGCGGGGCGTCGTCGTGTTCGGCGGCGATCCGGCCGCGTTCGGCCTCCGTCTCGGCGCGGCGACGCTCGACGTCGGTGCGCCGGGCGCGCAGGGAGGCGAGGGTGTCACGCAGTTCCTGCACGGCGGGAGCGGTGGCCTCGGTGAAGGCGTCGGCGAGCGTGTCCGCCTCGGCCTCGCCGGTGCGTTCGAGGGCTCCGGCGAGTCGGCCGGACCCCTCCTCGGTCAGGAGCTCGCCGTGCGCCTGCGTCCACTGGCCGAGTGCCGTACGGGCCTGCTCGCGGGCGGATTCGAGGGCCGACTCGGCGGCGGTCTCCGCGGTCTCGGCCGCGGTGACGGCCTCCTGCGCGCGGTCGAGGGAGACCCGGGCAAGGTCACGGGTCTGCTCGGCGCCGCGTGCCGCCTGCTGGGCGGCGCGCACGGCCCGGACGCCCTCGTGGCGGGCGGCGGCGAGTGCGGCGGAGCGTTCGGCGGTGGGGGTCCCCCCGCTCGAGCGAAGCCGAGAGTGGGGGAGGGCGGGCTCGGCGTCGGCCGGGGTCCAGGGGAGGCCGGCGGTGTAAGCGTGGTCGGCGACGGCGGCGGCGTCCCGGGAGACGGCGGCGTCGAGTTCGGCGGCGAGCCGGGCAGCGTGTTCGGCCTCGGCGCGGGCGCGGCCGGTGGCGGCCGTGCGGCGTTCGCGTTCGGCGCTCGCCTGCCGGGCGGTCTGCTCGCAGGTGCGCACCAGGCGTTCCAGGTCGGCCAGTTGCTCGACGGCCTGGTAGGCGGCGGAGGAGCGCAGCTGGTCGAGACGGGCGCGCTGGGCGGCGAGCGCGGCGTCGGCCGACTCGGCGCGCTTCTCGGCGGCGGCCTGCTGTTCCCGGGCCGCCGTCAGGTCCGTGGTGGCGGTGCGCAGCGCGGCGGCGCGCGCGGCGGTCTCGACGCGGCGGGCGGTGAGCCGGTCCGCGGCGGCGCGGGCGTGGACCCGCAGATAGGTGGAGTAGCTCGCGAGGAAGGCGCGGGTGGCGTCGTCGGCGGCGGCTAGCCCCTCCAGCGTGCGCTGCACGGACTCCATGTCGTCGAAGGAACGGGCCGCCTCGGCGATCAGGTCGTCGTCGAGCGGGCGCAGGCCGACGGTGAGGGTGTCGGAGAGCTTGGCCGGGTCGAGGTTCTTGGCGAGCTGCGGGCGGCGCAGGGTGAGGATCAGGGTGAGCAGTTGCTCGTACCGCTCCGGGCCGAGGCCGAACAGGCGCTGGTCGACGGCGGCACGGTAGTCGGCCGTGGAGGTGATCAGCTCACGTCCGAGTTCGGCGCCGAGTTGCTTCCTCGTCATCGGCCGGTCGTCGTGGGTGAGGAGGGAGAAGTCCTCACCGACGCGGCCGTCGGCGACGAAGTGCCAGCGGGCGGGTGTGTCGCGGTGCCGCTGGGCGTGCAGCCCGATGCCGCAGGTGACGGCCTCGCCGGTCTCCCGGTGGGTGAACTCGATCCAGACGTAGCCGAGCGCGCTGTCCTGCCCGCGGAAGAGCAGGTTGGACTTCATCGTGCGGTCCTCGGCGGCGAACGGGTTGAGCCGCTTGGGGTCGATACGGCCGTCGAGGACGAACGGGAACAGGACCTCCAGCGCCTTGGTCTTCCCGGACCCGTTGGGGCCCCGCAGCACCAACCAGCCGCCCGCGAAGGAGAACTCCTCGTCCCGGTAGTCCCACAGGTTGATGATCCCGGCGCGGGTGGGGACGAACCGGGCTGAGGGGGTGGGAGCGGGGGTGCTCACGGAGTCGGGTCCTTGGCGATGTCGGTGAATAGGGGTGTCTGAGAGGGCGGTTGGGCCGCCGCACGGGTTCTCACGCGGGCGGTGACCCCCCGGTAGCGGGCGAGCAGCGGAAGCGCGAGGGCCCCGCCGTCGACCCGGGCGATCAGCGACATGGCGGCCAGCAGATCGAGCGCCTGGTCCAGCAGCCGGTCCGGGTCGCCGCGCAGGTCGGCGGCGAAGCCCGCGCCGTACTCGGCGGTGATCTCCTTGAGCTTGCCCCGGAGCCAGGAGTCCGTGACGAAGGGGTAACGGGTCTCTGCCGGCTCCTGCCCCTTGTCACCGGGTGCCGCGTACGCCGTCGACGCCTCCTCCGGCTCTGCGAGTCCGGCGAGTTCGGCGACCGGACCGCGCGACGGCAGAGCCGCGTCGATACGCCGGGCGCGCGCCGCGAGGCGTTCGGCGGCGGTGGGCGCGGGCAGCCGTTCGAGGGCGTGCCGTCCGGAACGCTGGACGGCGGCGCTGATCCGGGCGGCCAGCAGCAGCGCCGCCTGCGCGACGGTACCGCCGCCGGGGAAACGGATGTCGGACAGCCTGCCGGAGGAGTCGATGAGCGCCACGCCCTCGGCCCGCCGCTCCACCGTCAGCCCGGTCAGGCGTTCCAGGTCCTCGGCGAGGGCGGGGGCTCGCAGCTGACCCAGGAGTTCGGTGTCGGCGTCGGCGTAGTACGCGACCGGATTCTCCAGCACCAGACGGCGAGCCCGGCGGGCCTGGTCGCGACGCTGGGCCGCACGCCCTGCGGACATGCCCAGCGCACCGGCCGAGTCCAGGAGCGCGGTGACCGAGGTCAGGTGCTGCAGGACGCGGGTCGGGTGATGGACGGCGAGGAGGATCTCCCGGTCGATGTCGTACAGGGCCTCGGCCCGCTCGGGGTCGCCGGCCCAGGCTGTGGCGGAGCCGTCGGCGAGAGTGAGCGCGCCGCGCTCGGTGAGCCAGGTGACGGCGTCGACGAAGGCGTCCCGGTCGGGCTTGCGCGCGGTGTCGAGGCCGAGTCCGTCGATGCGTACGGCGTCGGCGGCGACCGCGTCGGCCAGCTCGCCGAGCGCCACCTGCGCGCCGTGACGGCCCAGGGCCGCGAGGGTGAGGACGAGGTAGGCATAGCGGCGGCGGTCGAAGGGCCGTCCCGCGCGGGTGAGGGCTGGGCGGGTGGCGTCCAGGCCGTCCTGGGCGCGCTGGAGCCGGGCGGTGTCGGCGGTGGTGACGAGCCGGTGGCCGAGCACCTCCATCAGGTCGGTGCGCAGTTGGTCGGCCCAGCGGCGCACGGTCGCCAGCGCCGCCTTGTCCGGGTACCCGGGTGTGATCAGCGGATGCCGCAGGACGAGCCGCACCGCCTTCTGGTAGTCGGCGAGTTCGAGCGGGGAGACGCCCTCGGCGACGCGGCTCACGCGGTCCTGCCCCGGTGACGGCCCATACGGTTCATGCGGTGACCTCCAGACGCAGCCCGTCGAGATGGAGACGCCCGCGCACGGTGTCGACGGTGGTGGAACCCTCGGCGGGGGTGAGAGTGAGCCGTACCCCGTGGGCGGAGCCGGAAGCGGCGGTGACCCGGCGGCTGGCGGGGACACGGGCGGCGAGGGCCACGTCCAGCAGGGCCAGCAGAGCCCGGGTCTCGGGCTCGTCGAGCGTCCGGCCGTACACACCGTCCGAGGCGAGGGAGTTCGCGGCGACCCGGCGCTCGGCCTGTTTGCTGAGCTGTTCGGCGCGGAGCAGGGCCCGCCGGTCGTCGTCGCGTTCGATGCGGCCGGGGCCGTGCAGGGCGGGGGTGCGGCCGGACTGGACCAGGGTGCGGGCGAGTTCGACCGGTTCCGCCTCCCACCAGGACGTACGCCCCGGGATCAGCTCGGGATCGGCGTACGGGACGGCGATGTGGCGGGGTGCACCGAGCCCGAAGACCGCCTGGAACAGGGCATGCGCGTCCTCGTCGCTCTCGCAGGAGGTGAACCACTGGGCGAGATGGCGCAGCTGGCTCTCCCGGCTCACTCCGCCACGGCGCGCCTCGGTGACCCGGCGCAGCAGACCGAGGACGGAGCGGATCGCGGTGACGGTGGCGTCCTGCAGCCGCTCGGTCTCGCTGTGCTCGCGCTCCGCGAACCAGTGGACGATGCCGTCCCACCGGTGCCGCCAGTCCGCCAGGCGCTCGGCGGGGCTGCGGAAGAGCCGCTCGTCGGCCTCGGCCGCGTACTCGATCATGCGGTCCACGCCGGTGGCCGCGGCCTTCTCGACGGCCTCGGCCAGCAGCGGAGCGTAGCGGCCGAGTTCGGCGGTGAACTCCCGCATGTGCGCGAGGAGCGTGTCCTTGTGGGCGAGGAACACCTCGGGCCGGGTGTCGTTGGTGCGCGCCAGGTCGCCCAGCATGAGATAGAAGCGGGCGGCGCGCTGCGCCATCTCGTTCAGCACCGAGTCGAGACGGCCGAGCTTGCGGTACACCTCCTCGCCGTCGCCCGCGGTGTTGGCCTCGGCCAGGGCGCGCAGGTCGCCGAGAATGTCGGGGAAGACGAGGCGGGAGAGCTGGGCGTCCTCCAGGCTGGCGCCGAGCACGTCCTCCACCGCGCGGTACGCCCGGTATCCGGCCTGGGTGAACTGGTACACGTAGTGGCGGTTGCGGTACTCGGCGAGGTTCGCGGCCCGCGTCCCGTCGTATGACCGGTCCAGGATCTGCCACTCCGCGAGCGCGTCGAGCAGCGGCTGCACACCGGCAGACCCGCCGACGGCGCCCGCAGCGGGATGGTCGACGGCGAGCCGCTCCAGCAGCCCCACCACGTCCGAAGCGTGCAGCAGCACCTGGTAGTTGACACGCCCGCGGTCGAAGGCCCGCAGCAACCACAGGTACTCGTGGCGCTTCTCGGCGGCGGCGAAGTGGAACAGTCGCAGCCGGTCGTCGATGGAGAACGCGTCGATGCCGAACGCGCCCTCGTCAACGGGCTCCGGGGCCGAGGGCTCCAAGGCGTCGAACTCGTCACTCACGGATCTGCGGGCTTCCCTTCTCCCTTGTTTCGGCCGGTGCACGCCCGGCCGGACACCACCGGATCCACACCAGTCTGCCGTACCCCGACCAGCGCGGGTAAGCCGCTCCCCGACTCTTTCCATCTGCCCTACAATGCACCCCTCTCGCACTCCCTACCGGCGGTGGCCGTCGTCGGGGATCCACCCGGCGGCCGACTCAGCGGCGGATCGCTGTGTACGCCCCCAGCCACACCGGTGAGCCGCCCGCGGCCGGCCACTCGGCGGCGACACGGCTTCGCGGCGGCAGGCTGCCGTCGGCCGGTACGGGAGTCGGCGGGCGGCACCGGTGAACGGCCCCCGCGCGGTGGACGGTCACGACGATGCGCGGATCACCAGTTCCGAGGGGAGGATCGCGTGTCGGCGTTCCAGGCCGCGGGAGACCGCGGGGCGGCGGTCGGCGATGTCCGTCAGGAGCAGGTCGAGCATGGCGCGGCCCATCTCCTCGATGGGCTGGCGGACGCTGGTCAGCGGCGGGTCCATATGGCGGGCGATGGCCGAGTCGTCGTAGCCGACCAGGGCCACGTCGTCGGGGATGCGGCGGCCCGCCTCGCGCAGCACCTGCCGGGCGCCGGCCGCGGTGACGTCCGAACCGGCGAAGACGGCGTCCAGGCCGGGGCTGCGCTCCAGCAGCCGGGCCATCGCGCGCCGCCCGCCCCCCTCGGTGAAGTCGCCTGATTCGATGAGGAGTTCGTCCACCGGGCGGCCGGCGCCGCGCAGGGCGTCGCGGTAGCCGTCGACGCGTCGCTGGGCGCCGTACACGTCGAGGCGGCCGGTGATGTGGGCGACCGTGCGCCGCCCGCGGGCGAGCAGGTGCTCGACGGCCGATCGGGCGCCGCCGTAGTTGTCGGAGTCGACCGAGGTCAGCGTCTCCGCCGCGGAGCGCGGGCCGCTGATCACCGCCGGGATCTCCAGTTGGGCCAGCAGATCGGGCAGCGGGTCGTCGGCGTGCACGGACACCAGGAGCACGCCGTCCACACGGTGTGCCGCGAGGTACTGGGCGAGCCGCTGCCGTTCGCGGTCGCTGCCCGCGAATATCAGCAGCAACTGCATCTCGGTGTCGGAGAGTTCGGCTCCCACTCCGCGCAGGATGTCCGAGAAGTACGGTTCCGCGAAGAACCGGGTCTCCGGCTCGGGGACGACCAGGGCGACGGCGTCGGTGCGGTTCGCGGCGAGCGCGCGGGCCGCCGTGTTCGGTACGTAGCCCAGCTCGGCGACGGCCGCCTGCACGGCCGCGCGCGTGGCGTCGCTGACCCGGGGCGAGCCGTTGATCACCCGGGAGACCGTGCCACGGCCCACACCGGCCCGTGCGGCGACCTCTTCAAGGGTCGGCCGACGGCCACTGCGCCCCCGTGTTCCGCGGCTTGCCATGGCCTCCGCCTCTCTGGACCGGCAATCTGCCTGGTCTGGAATGTAACAGCCCCTGCCTGCGGGGCCGGCCGTGCGCCGGTGCGGTCACGGTTCCGGTGGGACGAGCGGGCATTGGTTAACAGGCGGATAACTGAGGGCACTTGGCCGCGTCCGCTCCCTTGACACCCCCGCTCGAACCGACGAATCTTCAACTCATCACTTGTGGGAGCGCTCCCAAGGCACCTGACTCATACACGTCCCGCACGTTCCCCGCCCGAGCCGCAGCGCGTACGAACGGGCCCGACAGAGCAGTTGGCCGGGGGGGTCGGCACGTCAGGCAACAGGAGGACTCAATGCGCACGAGTACCCGCCGGTCCCGCAGGCTGGTGGCCTTCGCGGCCGTCGCCGCGCTGACTACGGGAGTGCTGGCCGGCTGCGCCAGCGACTCCGACGACGGTTCGTCGAAATCGGGCGGCGACAACGGCGGCGGCACGGGCAAGACCACATTGACCATCGGGACCTTCGGTGTCTTCGGCTACAAGCAGGCCGGCCTCTACGACGAGTACATGAAGCTCCACCCCGACATCACCGTCAAGGAGAACGTCACCACCCGCACCGACGTCTACTGGCCCAAGGTGCTCACCCGGCTCCAGGCCGGTTCCGGCACCGACGACATCCAGGCCATCGAAGTCGGCAACATCACCGAGGCCGTGCAGACCCAGGCCGACAAGTTCGTGGACCTCGGCAAGGAGGTCGACACGTCCCAGTGGCTGGACTGGAAGCTGGCCCAGGCCACCACCGAGGACGGCAGGACCATCGGGCTCGGCACGGACATCGGCCCGATGGCCATCTGCTACCGCAAGGACCTGTTCAAGAAGGCCGGCCTGGAGACGGACCGGACCAAGCTCGCCGCGCAGTGGAAGGGCGACTGGGCCAAGTACGTCGAACTGGGCAAGGAGTACATGAAGAAGGCGCCGTCCGGCACCAAGTTCGTGGACTCGGCCTCCTCGGTCTACAACGCGGCCCTCGGCGGCGCGAAGGAGCGCTACTACGACGACGGCGGCGAGGTCGTCTGGGACGAGTCCGCGGGGGTGAAGACGTCCTGGGACGTGGCGATGACCGTGGCCACCAGCGACATGTCCGCGAAGCTGAAGCAGTTCGACAAGCCCTGGGACCAGGGCTTCGCCAACGCCACCTTCGCCACGGTGGCCTGCCCGGCCTGGATGATGGGCTACATCCAGGAGAAGTCCGGTGACTCCGGCAAGGGCAACTGGGACGTGGCGGCGGCCCCGACCGCGGCCAACTGGGGCGGCTCCTTCATCGGCGTGCCGACGGCGGGCAAGCACCAGAAGGAGGCCATCGCCCTGGCGAAGTGGCTGACCGCGCCCGAGCAGCAGGCCAAGGTCTTCGCCAAGCAGGCCAGCTTCCCGTCGACCCCGTCGGCGTACGCGAGCCTGAAGCCGGCCGCGGACACCACGGCGTACTTCTCGAACGCGCCGATCACACAGATCTTCGCGGACTCGGCGAAGACCATCCCGACGCAGTACTTCGGCGTCAAGGACCAGCCGATCAACTCCGCGATCACCGACATCGGCATCCTCCAGGTGGAACAGAAGAGCAAGAACCCGACGCAGGGCTGGGACGCCGCCACCAAGGAGATCAAGGACGTGCTCGGCCAGTGACCGGCTCCAAGCAGGCTCTCGCGCGGCCCGCGTCGAGTGCCGACGCCGCGCCCGGCTCCCAGCCGGGCGCGGCCCGGGGCGCTCACGGTCGCGGTGCGCCGGCGGGCGCCGACTCCTGGCGCAGCCGGTGGTACCGCTGGGACATGAAGGCGTCGCCGTACGCGTTCATCGCCCCCTTCTTCATACTCTTCGGGGCCTTCTCGCTGGTCCCGCTGCTGTACACCGCCTGGTACTCGCTGCATCACGTGCAGTTGTCGTCGCTGGACCACCAGAGCTGGGCGGGCCTGGACAACTACCAGAACCTGTGGTCGTCGGACTTCTTCTGGAACGCCCTGAAGAACACCTTCACCATCGGGGTGATCTCGACCGTGCCGCAGCTGCTGGCCGCGCTCGGGCTCGCGCATCTGCTGAACTACCGGCTGCGCGGCTTGACCGTGTGGCGGGTCGTGATGCTCACCCCGTACGCCACTTCGGTGGCCGCGGCGACGCTGGTGTTCACGCTGCTGTACTCGTGGGACGGCGGCATGGTCAACTGGATCCTTCACTTGTTCGGTGTGGATCCGGTCAACTGGCGTGAGTCGGACTGGGGTTCGCAGTCCGCGGTGTCGTCCATCGTGATCTGGCGGTGGACCGGCTACAACGCGCTGATCTATCTGGCGGCGATGCAGGCCATCCCGACCGATCTGTACGAGTCGGCGGCGATCGACGGCGCCAACCGCTGGCAGCAGTTCCGGCATGTGACGGTCCCTCAGCTGCGGCCGACGATCCTGTTCACGGTGGTCGTCTCCACCATCGGCGCGACCCAACTGTTCGGCGAGCCGCTGCTGTTCGGCGGGGTCAGCGGTTCCAAAGGCGGTTCCGAGCACCAGTACCAGACGCTCGGCCTGTACATGTACGACCAGGGCTGGATCATCGGCAACCTGGGCAAGGCGTCCGCGATCGCCTGGTCGATGTTCCTGATCCTGGTGATCGTCGCCGTGATCAACATGCTGTTCACCCGACGCCTGAGGAAGTCACAATGACCACCAGTGAACTCACCCTCCCACGCGGCGCGGGCACCGAGCGGCGTGGTCGCGGGCGGCGCCGGATGATGGGCGCGGGCAAGCAACTGCACGCGGGTCCGGTCACCTATGTCGTTCTGACGGTCTTCGCCCTGGTCTCGCTGGCGCCGCTGGTGTGGACGGCGATCGCGGCCTCCCGCACCGACCGGCGGCTGGCCGAGACCCCGCCGCCGCTGTGGTTCGGCGGCAACCTGTTCTCGAACCTGCAGTCCGCCTGGGACGAGGCGGGGCTGGGCACCGCCATGGTCAACTCCGTGATCGTGGCGGGCACGATCACGGTCAGTACGGTGCTGTTCGCGACCCTCGCCGGGTTCGCCTTCGCCAAGCTGCGGTTCCGCTTCTCCAACCTGCTGCTGGTGCTGACGATCGGCACCATGATGATCCCGCCGCAGCTCGCCGTCGTACCGCTGTATCTGTGGATGTCGGACCTGGGCTGGTCGAACCAGTTGCAGACGGTGATCCTGCCCAGCCTGGTGACCGCGTTCGGCACGTTCTTCATGCGGCAGTACCTGGTGCAGGCGCTGCCGACCGAGCTGATCGAGGCGGCCCGGGTGGACGGGGCGAGCAGTCTGCGGGTCGTATGGCATGTGGTGTTCCCGGCGGCGCGGCCGGCGATGGCCGTGCTCGGCCTGCTGACCTTCGTGTTCGCCTGGAACGACTTCCTGTGGCCGATCATCGCCCTGAACCAGCAGAACCCGACCGTGCAGGTCGCCCTGAACTCGCTCGGCACCGGCTATGTACCGGACCAGGCGGTGATCATGGCGGGCGCGCTGCTCGGCACACTGCCGCTGCTGGTCGCCTTCCTGCTGTTCGGCAAGCAGATCGTGGGCGGGATCATGCAGGGCGCGATCAAGGGCTGACCCCGCGGAGCCCCGGGGGCCGGGCCACCGCCGGCCCGGCCCCCGTGCCCCGCCCCGTCCCTCCCCCTTCTTCTCTCCACACCCCACCGGTCTCACGACCCTTCGATGGGAGCGCTTCCATGTCTGAGCCCGTTGCCTCCGTGAGTTTTCCTCCCGCCTTCCTCTGGGGCGCCGCGACCTCCGCGTACCAGATCGAGGGGGCGGTACGGGAGGACGGCCGCACCCCCTCGATCTGGGACACCTTCAGCCATACGCCCGGCAGGACGGCCGGTGGCGATACCGGTGACATCGCGGTCGGCCACTACCACCGCTACCGCGAGGACGTGGCGCTGATGGCCGGCCTCGGCCTGAACGCGTACCGGTTCTCCATCTCCTGGCCGCGGGTGCAGCCGACGGGCCGGGGCCCGGCCGTCCAGGTGGGCCTGGACTTCTACCGCCGTCTGGTCGATGAGCTGCTGGCCGCCGGCATCAAGCCGGCCGTCACCCTCTACCACTGGGATCTGCCGCAGGAGCTGGAGGACGCGGGCGGCTGGCCGGAGCGGGACACCGCCCACCGGTTCGCCGAGTACGCGCGGCTCGTCGGCGAGGCGCTGGGCGACCGGGTGGAGCAGTGGATCACCCTCAACGAGCCCTGGTGCAGCGCCTTTTTGGGCTACGGCTCCGGGGTGCACGCGCCGGGCCGGACCGACCCTGCGGCCTCGCTGCGGGCCGCGCACCACCTCAACCTGGCGCACGGGCTGGCCACATCGGCCCTGCGTTCGGTGCTGCCGGCCCGCGACACGATCGCGATCAGCCTCAACCCCTCGGCGGTGCGCACCGTTTCGCAGGACCCGGCGGACCTCGCGGCGGGCCGCCGGATCGACGACCTGGCCAACGGTGTCTTCCACGGCCCGCTGCTGCACGGGGCGTACCCGGAGACACTGTTCCGGGACACAGCGTCGGTGACCGACTGGTCCTACGTCCGGGACGGCGACCTCCGCGCGATCCACCAGCCGCTGGACGCGCTGGGCCTCAACTACTACACGCCCACGCTGGTCTCGGCGGCCGACCCGGAGGCGACCGGGCCGCGGGCCGACGGACACGGGGCGAGCGACCACTCGCCCTGGCCGGCCGCGGGCGACGTGGCCTTCCACCAGACGCCGGGCGAGCGCACTCAGATGGGCTGGACGATCGACCCGACGGGCCTGCACGAGGTGATCATGCGGTACTCCCGGGAGGCCCCGGGCCTGGCGCTGTATGTGACGGAGAACGGCGCCGCCTACGACGACAAGCCGGACCCGGACGGCCGGGTGCACGACCCGGAGCGCATCGCCTATCTGCACGGCCATCTCTCGGCGGTCCGCCGGGCCATCGCGGACGGCGCGGATGTGCGCGGCTACTACCTGTGGTCCCTGATGGACAACTTCGAGTGGGCGTACGGCTACGAGAAGCGCTTCGGCGCGGTGTACGTCGACTACGCCACGCTGGAGCGAACGCCGAAGTCGAGCGCGCGCTGGTACGGGCAGGCCGCCCGCTCCGGCACGCTGCCGCCGACCGAGGGTGTCTGAGCCCGGGGGACCGGGGGCAGGGGTACGGCGCGTCGTGGGGGCGCGTCGCACCCCGCGGAGTGTGCGCTGCACCGGGGCCGTCGGCCGGTGGGCTAGGGCTGCCCTAGGGCGTGAACGGGTGGGTGACGCGGTCGTAGCGGTTCAGGAAGCGGAATCGGCCGGACGCGGCGCCGTAGAGGAAGCTCGCGTCGGTGTCGTCGAGGGTGCGGGCGGTGTCGAAGCGGATCGGCTTGGCGACGCCCTGGACCGGTGTCCGGAACAGGCGTTCGGCGAGCTGGCCCCGGGTGAGGTCCGGGCCGCCGCCGAGCGCGTCCAGGGTGCGGGCGATCAGCACGACGGCGTCATGGGCCTCGGCCGCCCACCGCGCCGGATCGGCGCCGTAGCGGTCGCGGTGGGCGGCGGTGAAGGCGCGGGCGGCGGCGGTGTTCATCGACCGGGGCTCGGCGTAGGGGGCGGCGAGCACCCAGCCGTCGGCCGCCGCGCCCGCCGCGTCCAGGAAGGCGCCGCGCAGCACGGGCTCGACGGCGACGCGGGCGCCGGTGAAGCCGGCCCCGTGCAGCGCGCGGGCGCAGGCGGCGGCCCGGGTGGGCGAGGTGCCGGCGTAGACGACGGCATCCGGCCGGGTCGCCAGCGCGTCGGCGACGGCCGCGCGGAAGTCGGTCCGGTCGGCGGCCACCGGGTGCCGGGTCGTGGTACCGCCGCCGGGTGGCAACGCGGTTATCGTGCGCGCCAGTTCGCGGCCCGCGGAGCCGGCGGCCAGGTCCTCCAGCACGGCGGTGCGCCGGGACGGATGGGCCTGGGTGAGATAGACGGACAGCGGCAGGCCGAGCGCGTCCTCGCCGACCCGGGTGACGCACAGGGAGCGCACCCGGGCCGCGTCCCGCGCGGTGGCGGTCGCCGAGACCAGCAGCGTCGGCAGACCGGCGGCCCCGTACACCGGCGCCGCCGCGTGCACCGCCGTGGCGGCGGTGGGACCGAGGACCGCGAGCACCGCCGGGTCGGCGGCCAGCAGCCGGGCCGCGCGGGCGGCCTCGTCGGCCCGCTGGTGGCCGGCGACGACCCGTAGGGCGAGCCGGAACCGGATGCCGGTGCCCGCGTTGTGCGCGGCGACGGCGAGCCGGGCGCCGCGCTCCTGCGCCTGGCCGATGCCGTGCAGGCCGATGGTGTGCTCGGGCGGTGCCGTGCCGCCGCCCGTGCCGTCGCGCAGCAGCAGGACGGCCGCCCCGGCGCCCCCGGCGAGGAGCACACCGCCCGCCGCCGCGCCGACGGCAAGGAACCGGCGGCGGCCGGGCGCGGGAGCGTCCTCGGCCGCGGCGTCCTCGGCCGCGGCGCCGGCGGGGCCCGTGTTGGCTCCGGGCGGGCGCGGGGGCGGGTCCAGGGCCTGGGCGGCGCAGGCGGCGGCCAGCCGTACCAGCGCGGGTGGCAACCAGTCGTCCGAGTCCGGGAGTCGACCGCTGTCACGGGGGTCACGGCGGCTGCCCGCGGCGGCCAGGGCCGCGCTCAGGTCCGGTGCCGTGGGCCGCCGGGCCGCGTCCTTGGCGAGACAGCCGGCGACGGCGGCGCGCGCCGGGCCGGGCAACCGGTCGAGTCCGCGTACGTCCGGCTCCTCGTGGACGGTGCGGTAGAGCACGGTGGCCGGGTCGCCGCCGCCGAACGGGGGCCGGCCCGAGGCCGCGTACACCAGGGCGCAGCCCAGCGAGAACAGGTCGCTCGCCGGGCCGATGTCGTCGCCGTAGGCGCGGGTCTGTTCCGGGGAGAGGTAGCCGGGGGTGCCGATCACCGCGTCCGGTGCGGTCAGCGCGGTGGCTCCGGCGCCGCGGACGATGCCGAAGTCGATGAGGTGGGGCCCGTCCCGGCCGAGGACGATGTTGCCGGGTTTGACGTCCCGGTGGACCAGCCCGGCCGCGTGCACGTCCGCCAGCGCCTCGGCGATGCGCTGCCCGAGGGTGAGCACGGCGCGCGCGGGCAGCGGGCCGTGCCCGGCCACCGCCTCGGCCAGGGTGGGCCCGGGCACGAACGCCGTGGCCAGCCATGGTGCGCGGGCCTCGGGGTCGGCGTCGGTGACCGGCACCACCCAGCGGCCCCGCACCCGGGCGGCCAGCCGGGCCTCGCGCCGGAACCGGGCCCGGAACTGCGGTTCGGCGGCATGCTCGGCGCGGATCACCTTGAGCGCGACGAGCCGCCCGCCCCGGTTGCGCGCCAGGTACACCACGCCCATGCCGCCCGCGCCGAGCCGGGCCAGCAGCCGGTGCCCGCCGACCGTGGCGGGGTCGTCCGCCGTCAGTGCCCGCATCGCCGCCCGCCTCAGGTGAGCGGCACCGGGCCGACGTACCGCCAGCGTCCGCCCAAGACCCGCAGATGGCTGAGCCGGCCGCCCTTGAACGTGCCGTCCTTCTCGAAGGCGTACGTGGCCGCCGCCCCCTTGTGGTCGGCCGTGCGCAGGGCCGCGGCGAGTTCGCTGCGGCTCGGCCGCCGCCCCTTGCTCCGCTCGACGGCGGTGAGCCGGTCGATGACGAGGCGGGCGACGTCGTAGGCCTCGACGGCCCAGATGCCGGGGGCGGCGCCGTGGCGCTCGCGGTACGCGGCGGCGAAGGTCCGCACCGCGGGGGCGTCCGGGGCGGCGAACGAGGTGAGGGCCTGCCAGCCGTCGGCGGCCTCGCCCGCGCCGGCGGTGAAGGCGTCCGTGGCGGCGGGGGTGTCGAGGAACCGCGGTCCGTCGAAGCCGCGTTCGGCCAGGGCCCGCGCCACCGGCGCGGCCCGTTCGGCGGTGCCGGTGTAGTAGAGGCCGTCGATGTCGTGGGCGAGCATGTCGGAGACCACCGCGGCCGGGTCCGGCGCGGCGGCGGGCACGATCCGTACGTACGGGTCGAGCTTGAACCCGGCGGCCATGCGGTACGCCAGCTGGACGGGTTCCCGGCCGGTCAGTCCGCCCGCGCGGTCCATGAGCACACCGGGCCGCGCGGCGCCCAGACCGGCCAGCGCGGCGTCGGTGAGGTAGCCGCCGACCATGTTGGCCGGGGTGCAGCGGAAGTAGACGCGGGGGTCGAGGATCTGGGCGGAGTCCGGTGCGGACAGGCACAGCTCGGACACCGTCAGCAGGGGCAGCCCGGCGTTCTCGTACGCGGCCAGACAGGCCACGGCGGAGGTGAAGCCGGTGGGGCCGAGCACGGCGAGCACATCGCGGTCGCCGGTCAGCCGGCGGGCCGCCGCCCGCGCGCCGGCCGTGCTCCCCCGGTCGTCCACCGACTCGACGGTGAGCGTGAAGGGTTTGCCGGCGCGGGAGTTGAACGCGTCGACGGCCAGCCGCACCGCCCGCTCCTGGGCCCGGCCCGCGGCCTGCTGCGGCCCGCTCAGATCGGCCTGGACGCCGATCGTCCACCGCCGGCCGGCCGGTGTGCCCGGCCGCTCGCCGCCGTCTCGCAATGCGGCCCACAGCGCGCTGCCGCCACCGGCCGCGACCAGCACGGCGCCGCCCGCCGCAAGGGACAGCAGCCGCCGCCGGGAGGTGCCGCCGCGCCGCGCGGTGTCCGCCTCGGTGGGCTCCACCTCGGGCAGCGCCAGCAGCCGGGCGGACCGGTCGGCGATCATGCGGACGACCGGTGCGGGCAGCCAGTCGGCCGGGTCGGCGGGGGCGTCCTCGGTGAGGCCGGCGGCGGCCTCGGCCACCGTGGGCCGTTCGGCGGGCTCCTTGGCCAGGCAGCGTGCCAGCAGCGCGCGCAGCCCGTCGTCCTCGACTGCGTCCAGGTCGGGCCGGTCGTGCACGGTGCGGTACAGCAGGGCGTCGGCCGCTCCGGTGCCGAACGGGAGGCGTCCGGTCGCCGCGTACGCGAGGACGCAGCCCAGCGAGAACACGTCGCTCGCCGGGCCCGTGGGCCGGGCCTGTGCCTGCTCCGGGGACAGGAAGCCGGGCGTGCCGACGACCACGCCGTCCGAGGTGAGCGCGGTCGCCCCGGGGGCGGTGGAACGGGCGATGCCGAAGTCGATCAGGCGGGGGCCGTCGAGGGCCAGCAGGACGTTGCCCGGTTTGACGTCCCGGTGCACCAGGCCCGCGCCGTGGACGGCTTCCAGCGCCCGCGCCAGCACATGTCCGAGCACCCGTACCGCCGGCACCGGCAGCGGTCCGCACTCCGCGACGGCCTCGGCGAGCGAGGGTCCGGGGACGAACGCGGTCGCCAGCCATGGCGCCGGGGCCTCGGGGTCGGCGCCGGTCACCCGCACCACCCAGGGGCTGCGGGCCTGCCCGGCCGCGGCCGTCTCGCGCCGGAACCGTTCCCGGAACTCGGGGTCGTCGGCGTACTCGGCCTTGATCACCTTGACGGCGGCGAGGTCCCCTTCGCCCGTGCGCGCCAGGTACACCACGCCCATGCCGCCCGCGCCGAGCCGTCCGAGCAGCCGGTGGTCGCCCAGGTGGGAGGGGTCCGAGGGCAGCAGTCGCTCCATCACGCGCCCCCCTGGGCGCCGGACGCGCCGGCCGGGCGGGCGATCGCGTCCTTCACGTTCCGCAGCATCTGCGTGAAGTACGCCTGGACCAGGTCCACGGACGCGTCCCGCGCCCGCTCCGTGCCGCCGCACAGGGACGCGCTGACGACGACCGGCCCGAAGGTGGCCTGGATCCACCAGTACGGGCGGGGGCCGCCGGGCATCTCGCCGACGCACCGGCCGCTCTCGATCAGGGAGTCGTCGCTGTAGGTGTTGCCGCCCTCACCCCAGGCGTACGCGGACGAGGTCAGGCCGGTCAGCCGCGCACCGGCGCGCAGGGTCTGCCCCGGGCACTGGATGGCCTCCTCCTGCATCCGGGCCTGGTCCCAGGCGGCGTCGAGGGTCGTGCGGTGCACGGTGACCTCCGCCGACAGCCGCAGTCCGGCCGCGCCGTCGGCCCCCGGCACCTCGAAGTTCCGCCGCAGGTTGGCCAGGACGTCACCGCGCAGCGCCTCCCGGCGCCAGGTGCAGTCCTCGCCCAGCACGGCCCAGGTGCCCGGGTCGCTCTCGTACGGCGTGCCGCGCCGGGCCCCGTCGCCGACGGTCCCCTCGTCGGCGATCACCGCGCGGATCAGCGCCCGCGCGGCCCGGGCGGTCGTCGGCAGCTTCGCCGGATCGGCCTGCCGCGTCGGGCCCTCGGCGGAAGTCGTCGCTGAACCGGTCGGCGCCGCGCCGCCCTTGGCCGCTCGGGACGCCGACGGCCGGCCGGTCGCCGACGGCTCGCCGGAACCGGTGCACCCGGCCAGCAGCAGCCCGCACACGAGAGCGGCGGCGCCGCTGCGCAAGAATCTCCCCCACCACACAACGCCCCATTATCCCCGTGGACTTCACAGGCCGTCAGCACGATCCGATCACAACCGTGGACACACCGGCGCCCCGGCCGGGTGGGGAAATGCCGGCCGGGGCGCCGCCCCCGTGTCCCGGAAGGGCCTGGGATCATGGCTCCGGGCCGGGCGGCCCGGAAGGGTCTTGGGTCAGCGGTAGGCGGCGAACGCCTCGGAGAAGGCGAACGGGTCCTGGACGATCGAGCTGCACGTGGCGTCGGCGGTGGGCTTGGCGCCGCCCGCGCACTGCTTGTCACGGGTCGCGGACCACATGGACAGCCCGCCGATCCCCTTGGACTTGGCGAAGTCGACGAGCTGGGCGGCGTCGTCGACCTTGAAGACCTCGGAGGCCACGTCGTTGACGCCGATCATCGGGGTGACCCCGACCGTCTGCCACGCCGCGCCGTCCGAGAGGCCGAGCACGCTCTTGATCTGCGCCTGTGTCGCGGTCGCCGCCTGCTCGGCGTAGTCGCCCATGTCACCGCTGTACGCGGCGCCGTAGTCCATCGCCATGATGTTCACGGTGTCGATCCGCACGCCGTTGGACTTCGCGTCGGCCAGCAGGTTCACCCCGTCCTGGGTGAGGCCCTCGGGCATCACGGGCAGGGTGAAGGAGACGTCCAGGTCGGGGTGCCGGGCCTGGAGCCGGGCGATGGCCTGGGCGCGCCGGGTGTTGGCCGCGGTGTCGGGCAGTGCCCCGCCCTCCACGTCGAAGTCGACCTTCGTGAGCCCGTACGCGTCCACCACCTTGCCGTACGCCGCCGCCAGCGCGTCGGCCGAGGAGCAGGTCGTGGCCAGTTCGGAGCCGGAGGCGCCGCCGAAGGAGACCCGGACGTCGCCGCCCTCGGCGCGCAGGGCGCCGATCTGCGCGGCGACGCCGTCGCCGGACAGGTCTGTCACACCGCCCCACTTGGGGGTGCAGCCGCCGCCGTCGGTGACGAAGGCGAGGTTGTAGTTCTTCACGCCGGTCGCCGTGGCGCTCGCCAGCAGGTCGAACGCCGGGTACAGGGAGGTGTCGACGTACGGGGCGAAGCCCGCGCTGGCGGCCGTGCCGGTGCCGGTGCTCCCGGACGGGGACGGGCTGCCCGTGGCGGTCGGGCTCGCCGCATCCGGGGAGGACGGCGTCGCGGTCGGGGTGGGCATGTCGCTCGGGCGGCCGCTCGGCTCGGGCGTCGCGGCGTCGTCCGCCGAGCACTTCACGCCGCCGATCAGACAACCCGTGGGGTCGCCGGTGCCGTTGACCACGAAGCCGACGGTGAGCGATGTGCCGACCGCCAGGCCGTCGGTCTGCCACTTGGGCGGCTTCACCGTGACATGCCGGCCGTTCACACTCGACTCGCCGTTCCACAGGGAGCCGAGCTTGGTGCCGGCCGGCAGGTCGAACTCCAGCGTCCAGTCCCGCTGCGGCCCGCCGGTGTTGTTCGTGACGACGTACTGCGCGGTGTACCCCGTCGACCAGTCGCTGGTCCTCGTGTACGCGGCGTCGACGCCGGCCGCCTGTGCGGTGCCGGTGAGCAGGACGGCGCCGCCGGCGACCACTGCGGCCGCCAAGAAACCGCCCAACGCCTTGTGCCTGCCTCTGATCCTGCGCCGGTGCGTGCTCATGCGCCTGCCTGCCTTCGCTGTTCACGGGGGTGGGTGCGGCAGCACGCTAGCGATCCGGAATCGGGCAAAGCGCTTGATCCGGACGGGCGTTGCGGTTCTTAGGGCGCGCTTAAGGAAGGGATCGGGGACGGTTAAAGGTCGAGACCAGGAGTGGGGGCGGGCGGGTCCGTGTCAGGTCACGGCCGGGCGTCTGCGGCGGCGGACCGCGCCGCGGTGTCCTCGGCGCACCGGTTCCCGCCCGGCCATCTGGATCCAGAGGCGTATCTCGGTGCCGCCCAGCACCGATGAGCCGATCCGTACGTCACCGCCGGTGGACTCGGCGAGTCTGCGCACGATGTCCAGGCCAAGTCCGGTCGAGCCGGCGCTGCCGGAGCCCCGGCCGCGGGCCATCGCGGCCTGCGGGTCGGGTATGCCGGGGCCCGCGTCGGACACCAGCACGATCACCGCGTCCTCGCCGTTGTGCACGTCGACCGCGAAGGCCGTGCCCTCGGCGGTGTGCCGGAAGACATTGCCGAGCAGCGCGTCGAGCGCGGCGGCCAGGTCGGCGCGGGCCACCGGGATGCGCACCGGACGCTCCACCCCGGCGACCCGCCACTTGCGGCCCTCGTCCTCGGCGAGCGCGGACCAGAACGCCATGCGCTCCCGGACCACCTCGGCCGCGTCGCAGCCCGCTCCCGGCCCGGCCGCGGCCGTCTGCGGCTTGGCGTCCCGCGCGGTGCGGATGATGGTGTCGACCTCCCGCTCCAACTGTGCGACGGCGGCCCGGGTCTGGTCGGCGGCGGGCCCGTCGCCGAGCGAGGCCGTGTTCAGCCGCAGCACGGTCAGGGGTGTGCGCAGCCGGTGGGACAGGTCCGCGGCCAGTTCCCGCTCGTTGGCGAGGAGTTGGACGACCTGGTCGGCCATGGCGTTGAACGCGACCGCGGCCAGCCGCAGTTCGTTCGGCCCCTCCTCCGGCACCCGCGCCCCCAGCTTGCCCTCCCCCAGCTCGTGCGCGCCCTCGACCAGCCGCTGTGCGGGCTGCACCATCCGCACGCCGAGCCGGTCGGCGACCGCGACCGAGCCGAGGGCCAGGGCGACGCCGACCGCGGCGAGGACGCCCCAGGCGGTGCCGACGCCCTTGCCGACGTCGGAGTCGGGGACGAACACCTCCACGACCGCGATGGCGCCCGAGCTGAGCGCGACCGGCTGGAGCAGCGTCGAGCCGCCCGGCACCCCGGTGGTGGAGGCACGGCCCAGTCTGCGCACGGTGCCGATGTCCCGGTCGGCGGCGCGCTGCCTGCCGATGTCGACGGCGGCGGTGTCGTCCACGGCCGGTATGTGCACGGCCATCCCGGAGTCGGAACCCGCTGAGGCCACCACCCGCTCCAGCTTGTCCCGGTCGGTGGTGATGGACAGCGCCGGGGCGAGCGCGGCGGCCTCGCGCTCCGCGTTGGAGAAGGCGCGGTCGCGGGCCATCTCCTTGATGACCAGTCCGAGCGGCACGGCGAAGGCGACCACGACCATCGTGGTGACCGCGAGACACACCTTGACCAGGGCCCACCTCATGGCGCGGGCTCCCCTCCGGGCGGCTCCAGCTTCACGCCGACGCCCCGCAGGGTGTGCAGATAGCGCGGCCGGGCGGCCGTCTCCCCCAGCTTCCGGCGCAGCCAGGACAGATGGACGTCGATGGTCTGGTCGTCGCCGTACGACTGCTGCCAGACCTCGGCGAGCAGCTCTCTGCGGGGTACGACGACGCCCGGCCGGGCGGCCAGGAAGGCGAGCAGGTCGAACTCGCGGCGGGTCAGGTCGAGCCGTACGCCGTCCAACTCGGCCTGGCGGCGCAGCGGATCGACGCTCAGGCCGCCGACGCGCAGCACGGAGGGCGGCGCGGCGTCGGCGGAGGCCGCGCGGGCCCGGCGCAGGACGGCGGCGATGCGCGCGGACAGGTGGTCGACCGAGAACGGCTTGGTCAGATAGTCGTCCGCCCCCGCGTTCAACAGCCGGACGATTTCCGCCTCGTCGTCCCGGGCGGTGGCGATGATCACGGGTACGTCGGTGATGCCGCGCAGCATCTTCAGGGCCTCGGACCCGTCCAGATCGGGCAGTCCGAGGTCAAGGATGACCACGTCGAAGCGGAAATGGGCGACCTCGCGCAGCGCCTCCAGTGCCGTACCGACGCTGCGCACGATGTGCGAGGCGTCGGTCAGATGCCGGATGAGCGCCGAGCGTACGAACTGGTCGTCCTCGACCACGAGCACACTTGCCATGCGCCGCACCGTACGCCATGCGGCCCACCCCGTCCGGGGCCTGTGGACAACTCCCGCCGAGTGCGGTCTGTGGGGCGCGTGGGGCAGTATGACCGACGATGCGCAAAGGACTCGTACACGTACTGGCGTGGTCGCTCGCCACGGGCGCGGCGGTCACGCTGTCGTGGTGGGGTGTGCACACGGTGATGGCGGGGACGGCGTACGACCCGCCGCGCGCCCTGCCCATCACGGCGGCCGACGCGACCACGCAGGGCGCGAAGCCGCTGGTGTCGGCGACCGCACGGCCGCCGTCCCCGTCGCGGACGCCCGCTCGGCAGCCGTCGGACACGCCGTCCGCGCGGCCCACGCCGGCGCCCGCCTCTAGCACGCCGAGCAGTCCCGCGCCGTCGCCGTCCTCCACCGCCTCCGGCCGGGTCAGGGCCTACGACACCGACGGCGGGCGTGCGGTGTTCGACCTCGGGGAGGCGAGCGCGTCGCTGGTCTCGGCGACGCCGGGCACGGGGTGGTCGATGCAGGTGTGGAAGACGGCGAGCTGGATCCGGGTGGAGTTCACCCGTGGCGCGGACCGGGTGTCGGTGTTCTGCACATGGCATGACGGCCCCCCACACGTGGAGATCGTCACCTACTGAGCCGCGCCGACTCACCCGAGGAAGCACGCCGGTCACGGACCCGCAGACGCGATGCCGCCGAGCCGGCGGAGCGCGGAGGCCGGCCGCCAAGTCGACGCGGGCCGGGAGCCGCGGGGAGGCGGACACGGGGGCCGGCGAGTTCGCCGGGCGCGGAGGCCCCGAATCCGTCCGCACGGAAGCCCCCAGCAACTGCACCCGAAACCCGGCGAGTTCGACCACCGCGAACCCGCCGAGCCGACCCGCGCACACAGCCTCACCGGCCAGCGGTTGCCCGCCGCGCTCCGCACCGGTCCGGGCGCCGGGGGGAGCCGTAGGGAAGCAGGCGCGGGGGCCCGCGGACTCACCCGGCACGAAGACGCCGAACCGGCCGGCACACCGAAACCGTGGGAAACAGGCGCCAGAGCCCACGGACTCACCCGGCACGAAGACGCCGAACCGACCGGCACACCGAAACCGTGGGGCAGCAGGCGCCCG
>NZ_JBEPAP010000031.1:0-72991 GCF_040298665.1 Streptomyces sp. NPDC001508 | reverse complement strand
AGAGCCCACGGACTCACCCGGCACGAAGACGCCGAACCGACCGGCACACCGAAACCGTGGCGAAGCAGACGCCAGAGCCCACGGACTCACCCGGCACGAAGACGCCGAACCGACCGGCACACCGAAACCGTGGCGAAGCAGACGCCAGAGCCCACGGACTCACCCGGCGCGGAGACGCCGAACCGGCCCGGCGGGTTCGGTCGGTGGGGGTGTCGGGTCGGGGTGGGTGCGGGAGGGGGTCAGCGGAAGGCTGAGGGGGGTGGGGGTGGGGAGGCTGTGGCCGTCGCGTCCGTCACGGGGGCGGCGCCGCCGGTGAAGTCGGTGAGCGGCTTGCCGTGTTCGACCCGGCCGGGGTGCGGGTCGGAGGCGGTCCGGCGGGTCAGTTCGGCGACCGGCAGCGGACGGTCGGCGGCGACCAGGACCGCGTTGCCGAACCGCTTGCCGCGCAGCACCGCCGGGTCGGCGACCAGCGCGACCTCGGCGAACCGGGCGGCGGCGGTGGCGATCTGGCCGCGCAGATGGACGAGCGGCGGGCCGTCGGCGAGGTTGGCGGCGTAGACGCCGGCGGGGCCGAGCGCGCGGCGGACCTCGTCGAGGAACTCGGTCGAGGTGAGGTGGGCGGGAGTCCGGGCGCCGCTGAACACATCGGTGACGATCAGGTCGGCCCAGCCGTCCGGGACCTTTGCGAGGCCCGCGCGGGCGTCCGTCGAGCGCACACGGATCCGGGCGGCCGGGTCCAACGGCAGCCGTCCGCGTACGAGTTCGACCAGGCGTGCGTCACGTTCGACCACCTGCTGGGTGGAGCGGGGGCGGGTGGCGGCGACATACCGGGCGAGGGTGCAGGCGCCGCCGCCGAGGTGCACGGCGCGCAGCGGCTTTCCGGGCGGGCCGGCCAGGTCGACGACATGTCCGAGCCGACGCTGGTACTCGAATGAGAGGTGGGCGGGGTCGTCCAGGTCGACGTGCGACTGCGGGGCCCCGTCGATCAGCAGCGTCCAGGCCCGTCCGCGGTCCCGGTCGGGTATCAGCTGCGCCAGCCCGCCGTCGACGCTCTCGGCGACGGCGTCGGCAGCCGCCGACCCGCGCCGAGAATTCCTTGACCTGCCCACCCCCTCATTCTCGCAGCGGTCGCAGGCGCCCACCGACCACGGGCGGAACGTCCACGGAAGCCCCGCAGGGTGACGTTCGGTGCACGTACCCCCACCAGGGGTGCGCGACGGGCCCGGAGCGGGCGTTCGGCGGCCCGGTGCGGACGGCCAGGTACGGGGATGGCCCGCCCGGACGACGCAGCGCCCGGCGAAACGAGGGCAGCGCCGCACCCGGCCACGGTGCCGTCGGCGTGAACGGCCCCGGCGGCGGGGCGTTCAGCGGCAGCTGTCCGCCGCCTTGATCAGACGGGCCGCCTCTCCGAGGGCGCGGCGCAGCACCGTCGGGTCGGTGGCGGGGTCGGCCTCGCCGGGCGGTACGAGCCAGTCCGAGCCCTCCACCGGGGGCTCGGGATTCAGGCTCAGACCACGCCCGTTGGTCTCGGTGCATGTGCTGCCCGGGACGTCCCAGGCGGCAGCCGTACCCGGCGGCACGAGGAAGCCGAGGGTGCCGCCCCCGTCGTCGTGCAGCACGGGGCCCACGCTGTCCCCGGCCCCCCGACGAAGGATGTCGACGGCCTCCAACCCCTGCCGGGTCGGCACCGTCACGAGGTCGCACGCCGCCTGCGACGAGGTACAAGGTTCGTTGCTCCGGCTGGTCTCCATCCAGGCCTCCACCACGCAGCCTCCTGCGGTCCACCCGGTTCAACGCGGCAGAGCGTCAACAGCTACGCACAAATCCTCCGCAAAGGATGGCAGTTCATGGCAGATCGTGGGGGAGATATCCGATTTGTAGCCAAACACCGCATGGCGGGACCGTCACAACCGGTACGTTCTTGCTCGCCGGAACAGGATGCCACACGCACAACTCACCTCGGATCCGGCATGGTTCGACGGTTCGCACGAGAGGACCCCCCGGCCATGGCGTCGTCAACGGTGACCTCGTCACAGCCCGATCGGCCACCGCGGCCGAACCTCGCCTTCCGGCGCTTGCGCGGCCGGCGTTCACCCGCCGAGTTCGCGGCGCTGGTACGGCGTGCCGCTCGCGAGATCGGCGAGCGGGTGAGCTGTGACGCGCGCTATGTCGGCCGGGTGGAGGCGGGTGAGATCCGCTGCCCGAACTACGCGTACGAACGGGTGTTCCTGTACATGTTCCCCGGCCGCACGCTCGCCGACCTCGGCTTCGCGCCCCGGTCGTCCGTCCGCGGACGCGGGGCACGCCCGGCTGGGGACGCATCACCCCCGTGCGGCACCGACCCGGTGCCCACCGCGGGTGATACGGGGGCGGCCGTCAAGCCGTATGACACGCAGGACCCGTACGAGACGCACGAGAACCACGAGGAGAGCGACGTGCTGCGTCGCGCATTCATGACCGGCGGGGGCGCCACGGTGGCCGCCGCCCTGGGGCCCTTCGGGCTCCCCATCGACGCCGCGGCCACGCCCGCGGACCGGCCGCAGCGGCGCGCCGGATCGACGGAGGCGACCGCGCTCGAAGAGGCCGTCCGCCGGATCCGGCTGCTGGACGACCGGCACGGCGCGGACGGCCTCTACCGGCGCGCGGCGGCCCCCCTGCGCGCCGCGTACGCGCTGCTGGACGCCGGTGCGACCCGGCAGGCCACCGTCGACCGGCTGCACTCGGGCGCCGGCGAACTCGCCATCTCGGTGGGCTGGCTGGCGCACGACTCCGGCCGTTTCGACGACGCGCGCTCCCACTACGCGGAGGCGCTGGCGACCGCCCGGGTGACCGGGGACCCGGCCCTGGAGGCGCACGCCTTCTGCAACACGGCGTTCCTCGCGCGGGACGCCGGACGGCCACGGGAGGCGGTGCGGGCGGCGCAGGCCGCGCAGCGGGTGGGGCGCCCGCTCGGCTCCGCGCGCCTGATGTCGCTGCTCGCGCTGCGCGAGGCGGGTGGCTGGGCCGGGCTCGCCGACCGCACCGGCTGCGAACAGGCACTGGCCCGCGCGCACGCCCTCTTCGCGCGGGGCCGCTCGGACGCCGACCCCGAGTGGATGACGTTCTACGGAGAGGCCGAACTGGAAGGGCTTGAGGCCCAGTGCTGGTCGACGCTGGGCGACTGGCCGCGCGCGGCCCGGCACGCGCGCCGCGCGGCCGAGGTCCAGGACCCGCACTTCACCCGGAACATCGCCCTGTACACGGCGGAACTGGCCGACGACCTCGCGCGCGGGGGACGCCCCGACGAGGCCGCACAGGCCGGGCTGCGGGTCCTGGAGCTGCTGGACCAGGTCCAGTCGTCCCGCATCCAGACGATGCTGGCCGGGACGGCACGGGTGCTGCTGCCGCACCGCAGAGCCCTCGGGGTCTCCGAGTTCCTGGAGCGGCACGCCTCACTGCCGCGCGGTGTGTGACTCCGCTCACTGGGCGAGATGCCCCTGGTCGTTCCAGCTTTCGATCGCCGGTTCGCCGTACGCCCAGCCGAGGACCGACAGGGACGTGGGGTTGAGGCGGATGCGTGCCGCGAAGTCCAGGGGCAGGCCCAGCCACCGCGCCCCTATGGAGCGCAGGATCTGCCCGTGGGCGAAGACCAGGACGTCGCGGTCCGCCGACCGGGCCCAGGCCACCACCTCGTCCGCGCGGGCCGTCACCTCGGCCAGGCTCTCCCCCTCGGGGACGCCGTCGCGCCAGATGAGCCAGCCCGGGCGGACGGCCTGGATCTCGGCGGGGGTCATGCCCTCGTAGGCGCCGTAGTCCCATTCCAGGAGCGCGTCCCAGGCGTCGGCCCGCTCGCCGAAACCGGCGAGTTCGCAGGTCTCACGCGCGCGTGCCAGCGGGCTGGTGCGTACCTCGGCCGCGGGCAGGCCGTCCAAGGGCGGCCGGTGCAGCCGTTCGCCGAGCAGCTTGGCACCCCGGCGCCCCTCCTCCAGGAGCGGCACGTCGGTCCTGCCGGTGTGCCGGCCGGACAGCGACCACTGTGTCTGTCCGTGCCGGGCCAACAGGATGCGCGGTGCCATGAGGGTGACCTTTCGGGACGGGCGGCGCCGGAAGCCGCAGGAGATCCAAGGAGGAGAACGACGAGAACACGAAGGGCGACGAGAAGACGGAGAACGACGAGAACAGGGAGAACGAAGAGGGAGAACGAGGAGGGCACGGCGAAAAAACGAGCGGGAAACGAGCGAGAACGGAACCGGAACCCGTCCATCATCGCGCACGCCCGGCAGGGGCAACCCGGCGGGCGATCTCGGCGTCTTTGGGGGCTGGAACGCCCCCCGCACGGGCGGACCACGTACACCGTAAAGTGGCACGGCCGGCCCGCGGGGCGCCGCGCCGGAAGAGGGGGAGGGCGATCGGATGCCGCAGACCGAGACACCGGGCACCGGGGTGCTCTCGCGGTTCCGGCTGCGGTGGTGGACCGAACTGCCGCTGATCCTGCTGGTGTACGGAAGCTACTCGGCCGGCCGGCTGCTCGCCCGGGGGGATGCCTCGACCGCCGTCGACCACGGGCTGGCGATCCTGCGCATCGAGAAGTTTCTGCGCCTCAACGCCGAGCACCCGCTCAACCGGCTGTTCACACGCGAGGCGTGGCTCGGCGTGCCCGCCGACTTCTGGTACGCCTCCCTGCACTATCTGGTCACGCCGGTCATCCTGTTCTGGGTCTTCCGGTACCGGACCGCGCACTACCGAGCGGCCCGCACCTGGCTGATGACGTCCACGTTCATCGGCCTGATCGGCTTCACCCTGCTGCCCACCTGCCCGCCCCGGCTGCTCTCGCCGGGACACGGCTTCGTCGACACGATGGCCCAGTACAGCTCGTACGGCTGGTGGGGCGGCCAGGCCAGCGCCCCGCGCGGGCTGGGCGGCATGACCAACCAGTACGCGGCCATGCCGAGCCTGCACGTCGGCTGGTCGCTGTGGTGCGGGGTGATGCTGTGGCGGTACGGCGGCACCCGCCTCACCAAGGTCCTCGGCGTGGCCTACCCGCTGCTGACCACGGTCGTGGTCATGGGCACCGCCAACCACTATCTGCTGGACGCGGTCGCGGGCGCGGTCGTGATGGGCGCCGGGCTGCTGCTCGCGCCGTATGTGACGCGGGCCGTCGCCGCGGCGCGGGCCCGTCTCGCACCGCCCGTGGCACAGACCCGCAACGCGCTGCGGGCCAGGTTCGCCCTGGCCGCCCCCGCCGTCACGGGGCCCTCCGCCGACGCTGGTTCCCCGATTGTCGGTGGCGGATGCCAGACTTCGACGGGTGAACGATTTCCACGGCAGCGCGAGGACCGGCTCGGGCCCGGAGCCGGGCCGGACAGCTCCCCCAGGGACGCGGGAGACGGGGCCCCGGACTGGGATGTCCCCCACCCCGGCGAGGTCGAGAGTCTGGGGAAGACTCGCTGAACTGCGCGGCGGCCCCGACGTCCCGGCCAAGGCGCTGGACGCGCGCGCCCTCGCCGCGCTCGCCGTGAACCCGGGCTGCCGCAGGCGGGCGATCCTGGACAGCGCCGGAATCGACAAGACCGCGCTGGCCGAGGCGCTGGGCGCACCGGCCGTCTTCGGCCAGTCCCAGTTCGCCCTGACCCGGGGCAACGCCTTCGAGGCACGGGTGAAGGCCGACGACGGCGCGGAGTTGCTGCGGCTCGTGCACACCACCGTGGATCCGGCCGCCGAGCCGCCACGGGAGGCCGCCGTCCCCGACCTGTCCGCGATCGGCCCCGAGGGGCGCACGGCCCGTACGGCGCTGGCGCTGCGCGAGGCCACGGCCGCCCCGGGCACCTGGACGCTGCTCGACCACCCGATGCTGGCGCTCGACGTCGCGGGCTCCTCCACCTTCCTGGAACCGGACGCGGTGGTCGTGCACCCGGACGGCAGCTGGTCCGTAGTGGAGATCAAGTCCTTCCCGATGCTGGACGGTGCGGCGGACCCGGCGAAGGTGGGCGCCGCCGCCCGGCAGGCCGCGGTCTACGTACTCGCCCTGGAGGAGGTCGCCGCCCGTCTCGACCCGGCCCCGCGCGTGCGCCACCGGATCCTGCTGGTCTGCCCCAAGGACTTCTCCAACCTGCCCGCCGCCTCCGCCGTCGACGTCCGCAAGCAGCGCGCCGTCACCGCACGCCAGCTGGCCCGGCTCACCCGGATCCAGGACATCGCCGACGCCCTGCCCGAGGGCACCTGCTTCGCCCCCGACCGGCCCGCCGCCGAGCTGACGGCCGCGGTCGACTCGGTGCCCGCGACATACGCGCCCGAGTGCCTGGCCGCCTGCGAACTCGCCTTCCACTGCCGCGCACGCTCCCGCGCGGCTGGCTCGGTCACCGCGCTCGGCCGTCCGCTGCGCGCCGAACTGGGCGGTCTGACCACGGTCGAGGACGTGCTGTCGGCGGCCCGTGGCGCGAGCGGCGACCCGGACGACCCGGCGGTCGCCGCGCTGCGCCGGGCGGCGGCCCTGCGCGCGGAGGCGCTGCGCGAGGCGACACCGGGCGAGGCGGTGCTGCGCGAGGCGACACCGGGCGACGGGGCACTGCACGAGACGGCACCGGGCGAGGCGGCGCTACGCGAGGCGACACCGAGCGACGGGGCACTGCACGAGACGGCACCGGGCGAGGCGGCGCTACGCGAGGCGACACCGAGCGACGGGGCACTGCACGAGACGGCACCGGGCGAGGCGGCGCTACGCGAGGCGACACCGAGCGACGGGGCACTGCACGAGACGGCACCGGGCGACGGGGCACTGCACGAAACGGCACCTGGCGACGGGGCGCTTCCCGGAGCGCGGGCCGGCGGGGAGGTGGCCCCTTGTCGCTGATCGCCACCCTCGGCCGGCTGGAGGCCGTGAGCCGCGGCCGGGCCCGGCCCGCCGCCACCGTGCGGCACCGTCATCTGTCCGACCGCCCCCTGGTGTTCGTGCCGCTGACCACCGCCGGCGAGGCCGGTGCCCCGCTCGGCGCCCTGGTCGGCACCGACCGGGACGCCCCCCGACTGCTGGCCGTCCCACAGCCGCGCGACCGTGACCTGCGCTTCGCCTTCTTCGCCGAACTCGCCGACATCGTCCTGCCGTACGTCGACGCGTACGCCGACCGGGTCGAGGACGCGGAGCGCACCGAGACCGACCCGGAGACCGGCAAACGGGTCAAGGTCGTCACGGAACTGTGCGCGGACGCCCCCCAGCTGATCCTGCCGAGCCGCGCGGGCGTCGACTTCGTACGGCTGCTGGGCCGCTCCACGCGCTTTCGCCGCACCGCCGAGCAGGACCCGCAGGCGCCGTACCCCGCGCCGCCGCGGGTGCCGCTGCTCGGCCGGTGGCTGACCCACTTCGGGGAGCGCGCCCGGGTACCCGGCTCCTCGCTGCTGCTCGCGCTGACCGACGTGCTGGCCCGGCACTGGGCGACCGGCCAGTCGAGCCTGGAGGACCAGCACCTGGGCGCGCTGCTGGCCTGGATCGATCCGCCCGACGGCGAGTCGGGCGCCGTGGCGGCCGAGCGGGTGGAGCGGGCACGGGACACCGCAGGACAGTTGCTGCACCCGCCCGCGGGCCCCGCCACCGACCCGGCCTTCGACAACCGGCTGCTGGCCCCCGCCATCGAGCGCCACCACCGTGCCCGCACGGCCCTCGCCGCCGCCGAGGACGGCCTGGAGGCCGACGCACGGCTCGGCGCGGTCACCGCCGCCGAACGGGAGATCCAGGCCCTGGTCGAGAGCCGTACGCGACCCACCTGGGACGCCGTGTGGCACGGGCTCGACCGGCTGCGGGCGCTGCCCGAGGGCGCGCACGTCGAGGAACGGTGGACCCGGGACCGCTGGTCGTTCACCGGCCACCGTGACCGGGTGCGGGCAGGCGAGCCCCCGCAGCCGCGCCGCGACGACGCGGTCACCGCGGCGAACAAACTGGCCGCGCGCGAACGCGAACAGGCCCGCCTCGAGGCTCAGGAAGCGCTCGACGACCCGCTGGTGATGGCCGGGCGACGGCTGGCCGGTGAGGCGTTCGCGGGCGAGGTCACGGAGGTGGTCATGGCGTACAGCGAGGGCAAGCGGCCCAGTCCGCGCCCACTGGTCACCGTCCGCACGGACGACCGGCCGCACCTCGGAGAACGGGCGAAGGCGTACCGCTCGCTGGGCGGCAGACCACAGTCGGCGGAGTTCGTCGGGTACGAGGGCGAGGGGCTGATCGTGCTGCGCGTCCTGGACAAGATGGGCCGCGGCAAGGAGCCCGAGGCCGGATCCGTGCCGGAGAAGGGCGACCGGCTGTGCTTCACCCTGTTCGAGCACGACCAGCGCGGCGGGGCGAAGCTGCCCGACCCGGAGCAGACCCCGTGGACCCACGGCGGGCCGCCCGGCGAGGCCGTGCCGGAAGCCGCCGACCCCGTCACCGAGGAGGACGTGCTGTGACCGCGGCCGGCACGGCGGGCACCTTCGACCCCGCTGCCGCGGCGGCCCGGGCCACCGAGGCGATCCTCCACGACACCCTGCACGGCGAGCACCGGGGCGTGGTGGTCGACTCCCCGCCCGGCGCCGGCAAGTCCACGCTCGTGGTTCGTGCCGCGCTCGAACTCGCCGACGCCGGGCGGTCGCTGATGGTGGTCGCGCAGACCAACGCGCAGGTCGACGACCTGGTCCTGCGGCTCGCCGAGAAGAACCCCGAACTGCCCGTGGGCCGGCTGCACAGCAGCGACGCCGACCCGTACGACAAGGCGCTGGACGAACTGCCGAGCGTGCGCACGTCGGCGAAGGCGGCGGACCTGGCCGACGTTCCGGTGGTGCTGTCCACGGCCGCGAAGTGGGCGCACGTCACGGTGGACGAGCCGTGGCGGCACGCGATCGTCGACGAGGCGTACCAGATGCGCTCGGACGCGCTGCTCGCGGTGGCCGGGCTGTTCGAACGGGCGCTGTTCGTGGGCGACCCGGGCCAGCTCGACCCGTTCGCGATCGTGGGCAGCGAGCAGTGGGCGGGGCTGTCGTACGACCCGTCGTCGTCCGCCGTGACGACCCTGCTCGCGCACAACCCCGAACTGCCGCAGCACCGGCTGCCGGTGTCCTGGCGGCTGCCGGCCTCGGCGGCGCCCCTGGTCTCGGACGCGTTCTATCCGTACACGCCGTTTCGCAGCGGCACGGACCACGGCGACCGCGCGCTCGTCTTCGCCGTGCCGTCCGACGGCTCAGGCCCCGACCAGGTGATCGACGAGGCGGCGGCCTCGGGCTGGGGCCTGCTGGAACTGCCCGCGCGGCACACACCGCGCACGGATCCGGAGGCGGTGCGGGCCGTGGCCGCGGTGGTCCGCCGACTGCTGGACCGCGGGGGCGCGGCGACCTCCGAGCGCGGTACGGGGCCGGTCCCGCTCACCGCGGGCCGGATCGCCGTCGGCACGGCGCACCGGGACCAGGCGGCTGCGGTACGGGCGGCGCTGGCCGAGCTGGGCGTGGCGGATGTCACGGTCGACACGGCGAACCGGTTGCAGGGCCGGGAGTACGACGTGACGGTGGTGCTCCACCCGCTGTCCGGCCGCCCCGACGCCACCGCCTTCCACCTGGAGACGGGCCGCCTGTGCGTGCTCGCCTCCCGGCACCGCCACGCCTGCATCGTGGTGTGCCGTGCGGGCGTGACCGAACTCCTGGACGAGTACCCGTCGACCGACCCGGTCCAGCTCGGCACCCTGGTCAAGTTCCCGGACGGCTGGGAGGCAATGTTTACCACATACCTTCACCTCCTGGAGCACCGTGTGTCCTGGCGGCCGTGAGCTGCGGTGACGCGTTGGTCATGTGACCGCCCCTCCTCCGAGGCGTCCGCCCTCGGGGCTGCCGTCAGCCTTCCCCGACGGCGACCAGGGGTCCGCCCAATCTGCACGGGCACGGAGCATGACCACGTACCGGGGTGGTCCGGGCCCACTTTATGCAAGGACAGGCATAGTCGCGTTCACGCATAGACGCGTAGCGCCACCCCTTCTACTGTCGTTGGCCAGGCGGCCCAAACGGGGCCAGAGCAAGGGGTTTGGCATGTCCGAACGTTCGGCACTCACCCGGCTCACGGGCAACGGCAACGGCGAGTGCGGAGAGAAGGACTGCCCGAACGTGTACCGCACGGCGACCGGATCGTTCGTGGTGCAGGGCGACGTGTCCGACGCCTTCAGCCCGCCCGCTGGTGAAGGGCTCGTGGAAATCCCGGAGGCGGTTCTCAGGGAGGCTTTCCGTGCACTTGGATGGTGACGCGTGGAATGACTGCTTCGATTCCATGGAGCGTGAGGCGTGGCGGCTGGAAACGCTGCCTGTCTACACCATGCCCCAGGAAGCGGAGAAGCTGAAGCGCTTTCTCGCCGGGGAGAAGTCGCCCGACGATTACACCTCGGGCTGGATGGACGAGGTCCGGCAGTGGACCTCGGAAGGAAAGAGGGTCGGCAGGGTGCATATCGTGACCCGCCCGCTCTCGGACTATCTCCGGTTCGAGTTCGAGTACTACTACCGGCATCACGTGAAGGCGGGCGAGGATATCCGCATCCTCGACCTCACCGACCGGGAGAACCCGGGCCTTCCGGATCAGGATTTCTGGATGTTCGATGAGTCCAAGGTGGTCCTGATGAACTACCGGGCGGACGGGACGCAGATAAACCGGGAACTGTACGAGTGTGATCCGGAGCCGTACCGACAGTGGAAGCGGATTGCCGTTGCCGAGTCGGTTCCATTCCTGGAGTACGTGAGCGGGTGACGTTCGACCCTGAGCAGTTGGGGCAGCCCAAACAGGAACTGGCGGCCCTGCTGAAAGAACTACGGAAGCGAGCCGGCCTCACTGGGGACCGGCTCGCTCGGCGTTGCAACATGTCCCAATCGAAGATCAGTCGGATCGAGAATGGGAAAGCCCAACCGAGCCTGCTGGATTTGGAAAGAATCCTCCGGGCCGTCGTGGCTCCGCCCGAGGTCATCGAGGAGGTCATCGCCCTCGCGAGGCTGGCCAACACGGAATGGCAAGACCTGCGCTCGCTGCGGCGTAGGGGCCTGGAGAAGAAGCAGACTGAACTTGCGGCCCTTGAATCCTCGTGTACGGAGTTCCGCTTCTTCCTGCTCTCGATGATTACCGGACTGCTGTCCACCCCCGAGTACATCCGGGCCAGCCTTGCCCATTCTCCGGCCGATGTCACAAAGACGATCGCGAGGAAGCTGGAGCGGCAGGAGGTCCTCTACGACGCGAAGAAGCGGTTCACCTTCATCCTCACCGAACAGGCCGTGAGGTGGCCACTCCTTCCCCCGGTCGCGATGGCCATGCAGATTGACCGGCTGGCCTCACTGACCCACCTGCCGAATGTGAAGCTCGGTGTCATCCCAATCGCGGGACACAAACCCATGGCTCCGATGGACACCTTCACTGTCTACGACAACACCCTGGCCACTGTGGAGAACACCACCGGTGTCGTGATCCTCAGAGATCCACGCGACATCGAAATGCATTTGGAACTGTTCTCCACGCTGGAGGGTTATGCGCTGTTCGCGGGCGAAGCGCGAGCCTTGTTGACGGAGTGGGCTGCCGCCTGCCGTTCATGATCTTTAGTCCATGACGGGAAAGAACTACACAGCCGCCGCTTTCCGGGCCAATGATTTCCCCCATGACAGCGACCGAGCGAAACGAAGAGCGGGTGCGCTACGGCGTAGGTCGGGGGCTGAAGTACCGGCAGGCGTTCGGCCTTGATGGTGTGCGCTCATGACTGGGCGCATGACTCTGCGGGTGTCGTACGACGGCGGCCGGACGTACGGCCCGGTGCGCACGGTGGCGGTGAACCCGCGCAACGCCGTGATCCTGGGTTCGCCGACCAAGTACCCGCCGTGCGGGTGCCCTCGGTGCACGGGTCGTCCGTCGCCGTTGGGGTCGGCGTGATGTCCGGCTTAGGGCGGTGGGTGCTGTGCCGCTTCGGCCGGTACGCGGGGCCGCTCTACCTGGCGATGATCCTCGGCGGAGTGGCCCTGGTTCTCGCCGGAACCCTGGCTCTTCGGTAACCGCATTGGCTGCTGTCCCTGATGCTTCCCGCCGGATTCCCGGTGGGAGTTCCCGAGAAGAGAGGTAGTCCGATGGTGGAAGAGAACACCACTTCGGTGGCCCCCGAGGGGGGTGGCCTGCTCGTCGCGAAGCGGAAGATCGTGGCCGCGCGGACCCGCGCCGAGCAGGAGTCTGACGCCAGCAGTGGCCGTTCCGACGGCAACGACTGACGGGAGCGCCCACGGTGCTTGATGCAGCCTCGTGGGCGGGGCGTCTGGGCGGGGACACGTTCCTCGCCCAGACGTACCACCGCTCCTACGCGCACATCCCTGGCACCGCCGACACGGCGGGCCTGTTCTCATGGGACGACCTGAACCGGATCATCTCCACGCAGCGGCTGGAGCCGCCCCGGCTGCGCCTGTCGGTCGACGGCGAGATGGTGCCGCTCCACCGCTACGCGATCCCGACCACGAACCGCCGAGCGGTCACCTGGTCCCGCATCCAGCCGTCTGACTTCCACGCCCAGCTCAAGGACGGGGCGTCGCTGGTCCTCGACGCGGTGGAGAAGATCCACCCCACCGTGGGGGCGGCTGCGGAGGGGCTTGAACGCTTCCTCGGAACTTCCGTGCAGGCCAACGTGTACGCGTCGTGGACCGAGCGGGAGGGCTTCGGCCGGCACTGGGACGACCATGACGTGATCGTGGTCCAACTGCACGGCTCCAAGCGGTGGCGCCTGTGGGGGATGACCCGTGAGGCGCCCACCTTCCGGGACATGGACTCGCCGGAGGAGCCGGAGGGCGACCCGATCGCGGACCTGGTTCTGTCCCCGGGTGACGTGTTGTACCTGCCGCGCGGCTGGTGGCACGCGGTCACCGCTGACCAGGGGACAGAATCCCTGCACCTGACGTTCGGAATGGTGCCGCACACGGGCGCTGATCTGATGCTTTGGGTCGTCGATCAGCTCCGGGCGTCCCTCGCGCTGCGCAGGGACATCCCGCGCTTCGGCTCGCTGGCGGAACAGTCGGACTTCATCGACGCCGTACGCAGTGAGGTGGCCGACATGATGGCGGACCCTCGCCTCGTGGAGCGGTGGGCTGAGTCGATCGACACGACGGACCTGGGCCACGCGATTCCGTCCCTGCCCTACGTGGACGGGCTCCCCGCCCATCGAGACATCACGGTCAAGCTCACTACTCCGAGGGGTCGCCTGACGCCGAACCTCGCACAGGGCACGGTCACCTTCTCGGCGGCCGGTACGGCGTGGGACTTCGCCGAGTCCGCAGCGCCCGCACTGGGCACGCTGCTGACCAATCAGCCGACCACGCTCGGCGAGCTTGCCGACTCCGCCGGACTGGAGGTCAAGGAAGTGGCCGAACTGGTCTGGGCCCTCATCGACGGCCATGCCGTCGCAGTCGTGGGTACGGCGCTGTGACCGCCGCGCTCTCCCTGGGGACATACCGCGTGCGTGCCGTCAGTCAGGCGGCACGCACCGCCCTGGCAGCCGGTAGCCCCTGGGTGGACACGGCCCCCAACTACGCCCATGGTCGGGCGCATGAGGAGCTGCGCCCGGTTCTCGGGGAGTACCCGACCGTGCGGGTAGCCACGAAGGCGGGGTTCTTCACGGAGGAACAAGGCCGCACCGCCCTGGCTGAGGGAGTTCTCACCCGGGAAGAGGCGGCCGGTAGGCACAGCTTTGAACGGGGCTTCGTCCGCTGGCAGACGGAACGCTCGTTGGCCGTGCTCGGCCGCGTGGACCTGGTGTTCGTGCACAACCCCGAGCACCAAGGGCACGGCCTTGACCGTGCCGCGCTGCACGGGCGTGTACGGGAAGCCTTCACGGCGCTGGAAGAGTTCGCCCATGCGGGCAGGATCGGCGGGTACGGCGTCGCCACATGGTCCGGCCTGACCTCCGGAGCGTTCAGCGTTCCCGAGTTGCTCGCGCTCGCCCGGCAGGCGGCGGGTTCCGCCGAGCATCGCCTCACGGGCTTGCAGATGCCCGTCAGCCTGATCATGGACGCCCCGATCACGCAGTCCCTGAACGGCGGCGGACCACTGGTGCAGGCGAAGGACGCCGGGCTGATCACGTTCGGCTCCGCGCCCCTGCACGGGGGCGAACTCCTCGATGCCATGACACCCGAACTGGTGAACCTCATCCGCTCCGACCTGTCGGCCGCAGCCGCTGCCCTGCTGGCCGCCGGGTCGTGCCCCGGCCTCGATGTCGCCCTCACCTCCGCGAGCACCCGCGAGCACTGGGACGATGTGGCCAAGGCTCTGGCTGCGCCGCTGACGGCCCAGGAACTCAGGAAGGTGACGGATGAACTCGCCGGTGAATGAGGAGGTACAGGCCCTGATGGAGGCCGCCCACGACCGGGCGGCCAAGGCACTGGGGCTTACGTGTACGGGGCCGCTGGCATGGGGCTTTCTCGGTGTCACCCTCGGACGCCGAGCGGGGAGCCGGTGGCTACGGGTGAGCCGGACAGCGAAGAGGAACGCAGGCAGGAAGCACGGGGAGGGCATCATCGGGGCCTCTGAACTGGTGCCTGACGGTGTCCCCCGCCCCCACCTGTACGCGGTTCACGACTGGACTGACGAAGAGTGGGCTTTCGGGGCCGAAGTCCTCGACTACCTCACGCAACCCGTCGTATCCCCGGACCGAGCCGACATCGACCACGACCCCGGGTTGCCTGACGGGTGGTGGGCGGACCTTCGCCACGCCCTTGCCCTGCTCGCTGAAGCGGAGGGTGTGAAGACGACCGTCCGGGACGGGTGGATCGAACGGGCCTTCCCCCAGTTCCTTGGCATCCCGGCCCCCGCCAAGGTGGAACGGGTGACCGGTCACGGTGACCTGCACTGGGGCAACCTCACCACCGCGCCCCTGTGCCTGCTGGACTGGGAGCGGTGGGGCCTGGTGCCCTTCGGCTATGACGCGGGACTCCTCCACGCCAACAGCCTCCTTGTCCCCGACGTAGCCGCCCGCATCCGACAGGAGTTCGCGCCGGTCCTCGACACCCCCGCCGGTCGAATCGGAGAACTCGCGGCGCTGGCAGAGATGCTGCAAGCCGTAGCCCGTGGGTGGTACCCCGATCTTGCGCCCCACCTGGTTGCCCGAGCGGAGGCACTCACAGGTGCGCGCCCGCCCGTTCCGGTGCACTCCGAGGTGAGCGCCTGACCGCGTCGCTATGCGCCCCGTGTCCCAGAAGCCAGACCCCCGCAGTTCGGATGCGGGGGGTTCTGTTTTTCCCGCCTGCTTACCTAGAGCAGCGCGAGGAAGGGATTCGTGTCTCCAGACAGTTCCGACCGCTTCGGTTCGGGCGCAGGCTTCGGGCCCGGACGGTAAGCGTCCAGACGGACAACCGTTGCGCGGTTCTGCTCACGTTCCGCGCTGGCCGGCTGCGCTGCTGAGTGACGGGAAGTGTCCCGGTTCCTGTTGCTGTCCGTGCTGGCCGGCTGCGGCACATAGTCACCGGAACTGTCACCGCGGATTGAGAACACGGTGGCCGGTCGGCCCGTCTTCCCCGACCGCTCCACAGTTACGACGATTCCGGGAAGTGCCTTGACCTCAGCCGCGCTCGCGCTCACGTACGGGAGTATCTGAGACGACGTGGCCCGACCGCCGTGCATCTCGATTCGGGCCCGGACCTTGTCCTCAAGACTGAGCGGCTGACGCTTCACCTTCGGGGACGTGGCCCCTTTGGTGATCCGGACAGCGTCCTGGACGGAGCGGCGAACCAGGGTGAAGGCGGCACACAGCATCTCTTCCGTGATGGTCTCGGAGCACTCGGAGGCAGCGAGGCAGGCTGCGACCCTGAGCGTCTGCTCTGCGGTCCGTTCGATGAATACGGCCTGCCCTTCCGGCAGTGCCTCACCGAGGATGCGCGCATAGCGCCGTACGATCCGCCACAAGGGCCGGGCGTCCTCCCCCAGCGTGATCACACGGGGCCGGGCCGTGGCCCAGCCATAAGCGTCGGACAGCTCCCGTCCGTCCACCTGCGGCAGGGTCACCCGGTCGTCATCGAGCATCGGCACGGAGCCGAGCAGGAACGGCAGGATGCGGTTATAGGACCCTCCGGCCGCTTCCGACTCGCCCACGTACTTGGCCCAGTCGGACGGTGTGATGTGCGAGTGCAGGACCATGGCGGGGTCGCGCACTTCCTGGGGCTCATCCTTGGTGGTGTTGCGGAGAATTGCGCCGTCCCAAGCCGCCCGGAGTCTCGAAGTGAAGGAGGGGTCACGCTTGACCCGCTTCAGGACTTCAGTCCACTCCTCCTCGCAAACGAACGTCCTCACGTCCAGACCGTGTTCAGTCTCGGAAGTGGCTTCCTGCTGGTCCCACAAGTGGTTGACCAGGCTCGCCCCGGAGGTGATCCCGCTCGTTGTGTGGGTAGCCAGGAAACGGCCCAGTGCCTTGTCTACGACGTGATGCGCAGCCCGTAGTGCAGTGCCTTTTCCACGTCCGGTACCTGCGCAGAGCGCGGACCATATGAGCACCGGCCGAGCGTTGCCACGGGATGACACCTTGACCGTGCCACCGATGGCGGCCGACCACATCGAGAGGGCTGCCACGTACACCCCCAAAGCGTCCGTTTCCAGGAACGGGGCGATCTTGCGAACCGCGCGACCGATCGGACCGTAGAGAACCGGGGTGCTCATGCTGCCTGCGCTTTCTGGGAGTTGGTTTGGTTGCGGAGGGAGGCGACTGGTGAGGTTCCCCCGTCATGCGGGAGGTGCAGATCAGCTGGTCAGCAGGGGGCGTTCGACTTGATTCCAGCCCTGTACTTCCCCAGCTCGGCGACGGCGATCTGTAGCTTGTCGAACTCCTCGTCCGTCAGGATCGGGTCAGCCCATCGGACGGGCAGTCCGTCTCTGAGCAGCGGCTCACCCTTGTGCATGGCCACGCCTTTGAGCGTGGGCTTCTTCAGCATCTTGCCGAGGGTGGACGTGCTCCACTTGGTGCCCTTGATGTGCGTCTTGACGCCCGCCTTCTTCTCTTCGGCGTTGATGCTCCGCTGGTAGTCCTGGGACGTCAGGACACCGCGCGGGCAGTCGCACTCCGGCGTCTCGTTGCCCTGGTCGGCGCAATCCGCGATGTGCCGGGGTCGAGAGTTCCAGTCAGTGCAGAGCTGCCCCATGGACCATCCCTGCTCCGCGATCCGTTCGTACGCTTCCCGGATGAGGGGGCCGGTCACCGGGTCGATCACGAGCTTGAACCGCTGCTTGCCGTGGTGATCCACCAAGACGGGTCGGTAGCCAAATGGCCAGGTGCCGCCGCCCCACAGGTTTGCGTCCCGGTAATACTGCGTCTGGTTCCGACGCTTCTTCACGATGGCTTCGCGGTACTCCTGAGCCTGGGTCGCCTTGATGTAGGCGATCGTCCGGCCCGTGGGCGTGTGGATGTCCAGGCTCGGGTCATCGAGACAGACGATCTCCTTGTCGCCCTTGTGGCAGCGCTCCGCAAACCTGTCCCAGTGGTGCTGATCCCGAGTGATCCGGTCCAGCGAAGTGACCATGATCGCGTCCCACTCGTGCCAGAGCGGGTCTTTCATCCAGCGGCCCAGCTTCGGCCGGTCGTCCAGGTTGACCGCGCCGGACACACAGACATCCTCGACTTCCCCAGCCACGGTGTAGCGGCCTTCCTCGGCCGCACGGTCCAGCTCCTCACCCTGACGGAGCAGGGCGGAGCTGTCCTCGGTGTCACGGCTGATACGCCGCACCTTGAGGACCCGCATACCGGGCAAGAGACGTGCACTGGACATAGCCTCACCTTTCGTTACCGGAGCCCTGGAGTCCAAATTTGGTGATCTTGTTTTCCCAGGGCTGGGAGGCCAACCACGTGGTACTGGCCCACCTGACAGAACACCGAGTCCCCTGGCAACCATGACCGGCGCCCCGGGCAGAGCGGCGGGCCCGGCGGGCCGGCAGCCAGTCCGGGCGCGCTCGGGGCGGTGGTCGGGTCCGTGTCGGTCGGGCAGTGGCGGGGCGCAGGGATGAAACGGTGGTCGTTACGTGGTTGTGGGGGCGCGGGAGAATGGATGGGGGTGCAGCCTGAGGGGCGGCCCAGGAAACCGTACGAGGAGGACGAGACATGGCGGAGCCCACGCCGCGTCGGAACGAACCGCGGCTACGCCCCGCGCCCCTGCTCTTCGAGCCCGTGGCGGCGGTCGCCGATCCCGAGCACTTCTTCGACCTGGAGTCGATGGACGACCCCCGGGCCCTGCTGGCGCGCTCGACCGAGCTGGCCCAGGCGTTCCGCGCCGCCGCCGACCGTGCCGTGGAGTACCAGGCGATCGCGGCGGCCCAGCTGGCCGACCCGCACCGCTTCGACCGGCTGACGCCCGCGGACATCGCCGAGCGGGCCGAGTGGACCGAGGACTATGCCAAGAAGATGGTGGAGTTCGGCCGGGACCTGATGCGCGGGGTCGATGCTGAGGGGCGCGGCACCGCCGATCCCGTGTGACACCCGGGCGATGCCGTGGGGCGGATGTCACCGCCCCCGCGCCACGGCATATGCCAGGCGGCAAGATACTCCTCCCTCCGCCCTACCGTCCCGAATTTCCGCAACTCACAGCGATGGAAATTTCACTGACGGTAGATCTAGGGGTCATGAGCAGCACACGGAAGGTCACCACCGACGGCGCCGCCTGGCTCGCCTCCGCAGAAACGTATCCGCGCAGCGCCCTCGCATTATGGGAGGAGCGGCCCGACGCCCCGCTCGTCCTGCCCTGCGGCACCGCCTTCGACGTGGTGAACGCGCCGGCGATCTTCGGTCGCCGGATGCTGGACCGGCTGTGGGCCGAGGGCCCGGGGTCGGGGCCGGTCGCGGTCTTCCGGGGCCGCCTGCTCCTGTTCGCCGCTGCGGGCACGGCCCAGCGCCTGCCCTCGCTGCTGTCCTGGGAGGAGTGGGGCCGCCGGGGCCGCACCGGCGGCGTGCCGCCGCTGCTGTGCCACGGCACCGGGGACGCGGTGACCGTGCCGGCCCTGCGCGGCCCGGACGGCGAGGAGCCCGCCGCCCGCGACGGCTCCCGCTGGCTGGTCGCCCCCAGCACCCGGCATCCCTGGCTTCCCGGTCCCGATGTGGTGCTCTGGGCGGCGGTCCGGGCGGCCCGGGAGACTCTGCGGATATCGATTTTTCCTCCCGTCGACCAGGGTGCTAAGGTCTAGGACGTCGGCAGGCGCCGCTAGCTCAGTTGGTTAGAGCAGCTGACTCTTAATCAGCGGGTCCGGGGTTCGAGTCCCTGGCGGCGCACGACGACGATGGCGAGGCATGTTCGCATCAACCGCGAACCCCTCGCCATCTCTGTTTTCGCACGGCTTCCCCGCCCGGCGCGCGCCGCGGGGCCTCGCCGCCCTGTTCTTCGGCCGGCTCAGCCCACGGCCTTCGGTGTGATCTTCACCGTCCAGGCGCCGGACACCGTTCGGTCCTCCACCTCCACCCGGGCGCCGTCCCCCGGCACCGTGAAGGTCTCGCCGAGCGCGACCGGGGCGTCGGCGAGCGGCGGGTAGACCGAGCCCTCCCAGCACGCCTCGGTGCGCGGATGGGCGTCCACGACCTCCATCGGGCCGTTTCCGGACGCCGCACCGCTGTGCACCCGGTACACCAGCACACCCTGCCGGCAGACCCCGTGGTCGCTCCCGGCGGGCCCGCGCGCCTCGAAGGCCAGCGCGCTGTCGGCTCCGGTGCGTACGACGGCCAGCTTCACCCCGCCGCCCAGGCCGAAGGCCGGTGACCCGGCGCTCCCGGCGCCCGGCGGCTCCCCTGCGGCCAGCGGCTCCAGGGTCAGCCGGGTCGCTCCGGTCCCCCGTACGCACACCACCTGGCGGGGATCCAGCCAGCCCAGCTTCCACTTGTGCCAGGCGAACAGGTCGGGCGCCAGCCCGAACTGACTGCCCATCAGGTCCCAGTCGCCGACGTAGGTGTCCCAGTCGCCCTTGCCGTCCACCGGGCGGTGGTAGAGGTCCGGGAGGTCGAAGACATGCCCGGTCTCGTGCGCGAGGACCAGCCGGTCCGGCGGATGGTCCTCGAAGACCGTGACGACCCGGCGTACGTCCGTGTCGTCCACCCGCACCGGGGTGTCCAGGTTGACGACCTTCGTCGCGTCGGAGTCCACGCCGGGGGCGTCCGGATCGGCCACGAAGTAGACGATGTCGTAGCGCGAGAAGTCGACGTCCGGGTCGGCCACCGCGAACGCGTCCCGCAGATAGGCGGCCCGCTGCGCGGCGCTCCAGTCACGCCTTATGACGTACGACGTCGAGGGGCGCGGCATACGGATCCAGCGCTTCAGCGGATGCGGGCGCAGGGTGAACCTGCCGTAGGAGACCTGTTCGAAGAAGCGGCTGGTGGCCGGGAAATGGTCGGCGGCCAGTTCGGCGGGCGTGCCGCGCGGGGCCGAGTCCGGGAAGGAGAGGAACACCAGCACGGCGTCGAGCGGGCGTGTGGGGCGCGGATAGGAGGCGTTCCAGGTGTCCACCCCCTCGGAGTGGTGCGCGTCGGTCCGGTGCAGGGCGCACGGCGTCGTGGAGAACGGTTCGGCCACCGAGGGGACGGTGAGGATCGACGTCGCGGCGAGCGCCGACATCGTGGTGAACACGGCGGCGGCACTGCGCAGATGGGGCGGCAAGGGGGGACCTCCGGGTGAGGTTGCACGGACACCGCACCCAGACTGTGGGATTTTGCTGCACTACGCCCTGTTTGTCTGCACCAGAAGAGTGAGGAACCGTCACACCCTCGAATGGCCGACGCCTCGAATCACTCACAGAACGTCACAAGCGGTCGCCGGTCCTAAGAACTCGTCCAGGCACGGGCAGAAACGATCTGTCGGAACCCCGGGTCGATCGGGGACACTGGAAGTCGGCTGGAAGGCCCTCGGGCCAGCCTCTATGATCGGCACACTTTCCTGCACGGACAGAGATCGAGTGGCACTGCGGGAGCGAGCGGTGAGCGGAACGTCCGAAGGGCCGACGCCCGCGGCAGACCTCGACCGGTCCGCCGTCACAGAGCGTGACAACAGTACGTCTTCGAGTGCCCGGCGGCCGACCGCCGGGTCACCGGCACACACCTACCGTGCGGTCTTCGCGGCCGCCCCGCTGTCCATGGCGATCGTCGACCGCGACGGCCGAGTGGTCAGCGCCAACGACGCGTTCGGCGCGCTGCTCGGCACCGACGCCGGCGCACTGACCGGACGCGTCGCGGCCGACCTGGTCGATCTGACCACCGACACCCGTGCCTGGCACGCCTACCGCGAGGTGCTGCGCGGCCGGCAGGCCAAGCTGCGCTGCACCCGGCGGCTGAAGCAGCCCGACGGCCGCGCGGTGTGGGCGCAGATCACCGTCACCCCGCTGGCCGAGTCCGAGCACGGCATCCTGCTCTCCGTCGCCGACATCAGCGCCCGCCGTGAACTCCAGGCCAAACTGCGGCACTTGCAGATGCACGACCCGGTGACCCGGCTCGCCAACCGCACGCTGTTCTTCGAACGGCTGACGGCCGCGCTGGAGGCGGACGCCTACGAGCAGGGCGGCACCGGCCGGGTCGGACTGTGCTACCTGGACCTCGACGGCTTCAAGGCGGTCAACGACACCCTCGGCCACCGGGTCGGCGACCGGCTGCTGGCCGCCGTGGCGGAGCGGCTGACCCAGATCGCGGACGAGGCCGGGTGCGGACGGACGGGCACCCCCCTGGTGGCGCGGCTCGGCGGCGATGAATTCGCCCTGCTCGTCGAGGACTCGACGGGCACGGACCAACTCGCCGAGCTGGCCGAGTCGGCGCTGACCGCGCTCCGCGCCCCCTTCGACCTCGCGGGCCGGCGGCTGTCGCTGACGGCCTCCATCGGCGTGGTCGAACGGCACACGGCCGGTACGACGGCCACCGGACTGATGCAGGCGGCCGACACCACCCTGTACTGGGCGAAGGCCGACGGCAAGGGCCGCTGGACGCTGTTCGACCCGGAGCGCAACGCGCACCGGATGACCCGGCAGGCCCTCTCCTCCGCCCTGCGCCCCGCCATCGACCGCGGTGAATTCGCCCTGGAGTACCAGCCGTTGGTCGGCATGGAGGACGGCCGGCTGCGCGGGGTCGAGGCGCTGGTCCGCTGGCAGCATCCGCAGTTCGGCACACTGATGCCGAATCGGTTCATCGGACTCGCCGAGGAGGACGGCTCGATCGTGCCGCTCGGCCGCTGGGCGCTGGTCACCGCCTGCCGCCAGGCGCGCCGCTGGCAGCTGGACCACCCGGACGAGCCGCCGATCTTCATGAGCGTCAATGTGGCGGTGCGCCAGGTCTGGGACTCCGACCTGGTGGCCGATGTGGCGGACGCCCTCGCCCGGACGGACCTGGCCCCGCACCTGTTGCAGCTGGAGCTGACCGAGTCGGCGGTGATGGGGTCGGCGGGCCGCCCGCTGGAGGCCCTACAGGCGCTGAGCGACATGGGGGTGCGGATCGCCATCGACGACTTCGGCACCGGCTACTCGAACCTGGCGTATCTGAGCCGGCTGCCGGTGTCCGTCCTCAAGCTGGACGGCTCGTTCGTGCGCGGCTTCCAGTACGACGACCCCGGCGACCGGCCGAATCCGGCCGACGAGGTCGTGGTCGAGGCGATGATCCAACTGGCGCACCGGCTCGGGCTCACGGTGACCGCCGAGTGCGTGGAGACCTCCGCGCAGGCGACCCGGCTGCGGCACATCGGCTGCGACACCGGCCAGGGCTGGCTCTACTCCCGGCCGGTGCCGCCGGACCGCATCTCCGAACTGCTGGCCACGCAGTCCTACGCGGTGGGCAACCCGTAGGCGTCCGCGATCAGTTGGTACGAGCGCAGCCGCAGATCGCCGCGGTGCGCGTGCGAGGTGAGCATCAACTCGTCGGCGCCGGTGCGCTTGTGCAGCGCGTCGAGTCCGGCGCGCACCTCGTCGGCGCCGCCGTGCACGATATTGCCCGTCCAGGACCGTACGAACTCCTCCTCCATCGGGCTGAACTCGTGCTTCTCGGCCTCCGCCGGGTCCGGGAACAGGCCGGGGCGGCCGGTGCGCAGCCGAACCATGTTCAGCGCCATCGCCCGGGTCTGCCGGCGTGCCTCCCGCTCGTCGTCCGCGGCGAGGGCGGAGACGCCGATCAGGGCGTACGGCTCGTCGAGGGCGTCGGAGGGCCGGAAGTTCTCCCGGTACAGGTCGAGGGCCGGGACGGTGTTCTGCGCGGAGAAGTGGTGCGCGAAGGCGAACGGCAGGCCGAGCAGGGCCGCGAGCCGGGCGCTGAAACCGGAGGAACCGAGCAGCCAGACGGGCGGGCGGTGCGGGGACTGGACACCGCCGGGCGCGGTGGCCTGCACCGGGCCGGGAACGGCGTGGATACGCCGGTAGGGGTGGCCGTCGGGGAAGTCGTCGTCCAGGAACCGGGTCAGCTCCGCCAGTTGCTGCGGGAAGTCGTCGGCGCCCTCGTTCAGGGTGTCGGTGCGGCGCAGCGCGGCGGCGGTGGCCCCGTCGGTGCCCGGCGCCCGCCCAAGACCGAGGTCGATCCGGCCCGGCGCCAGCGCCTCCAGCGTGCCGAACTGCTCCGCGATGACCAGGGGGGCATGGTTGGGCAGCATCACCCCGCCCGAGCCGAGCCGGATCCGTTCCGTGTGGGCGGCGAGGTGGGCGAGGATCACCGCCGGCGAGGAGGAGGCGACGCCCGGCATGGAGTGGTGCTCGGCGACCCAGTACCGGTGGAAGCCGCGCGCCTCGGCGAGCCGGGACAGCTCGACACCGGTGCGCAGTGCGTCGGTGGCGGTGCTGCCCGTCCCGACGGTCACCAGATCCAGTACGGAGAGGGGGACGGGGGCGGTCCCGTGGGCCGTCCCCCGGATCTCGTCTGCCGCCACGGTGGTGCCTCCTGTATTTCGCCGTACGCTGTCTTCCGCGAGCTAACGGGAGGCGGGCTCCGTTTTATTCCCGACCACCATGCCCGACCAATTCCCGGCGCGCCCCGGCCGCGGTACGTCCGCTGGCTGCGGCGCCATTGTGGCCGGTCGCGCGGTTCCCCGCGCGCCCCTTCGGGGACATCCGCCGGCCACTGGCTGCGGCACCGTTGTGGCCGGTCGCGCGGTTTCCCACGGCTCTTTGGCGTCCGCCGGCCACTGGCTGCGGCGCCGTCGTGGCGGTCGCGCAGTTCCCCGCGCCCCTTTGGCGTCCGCCGGCCGCTGGCTGCGGCACCGTCGTGGCTGGTCGCGCAGTTCCCCGTGGCCCTTTGGGGGCGTCCGCCATCCGTTGACTGCGGCGCCATGGTGGCTGGTCGCGCGGTTTCCCGCGGGCCTTTTGGTGGAGGCGGCTGGCGCATGGTGCGGTCTGTCGGAGCCGTCCGGGTGGCTCTCGGAGGGGTGGGTCAGGCCTGGATCAGGGGCTCGTGGGTGAACAGGGAGCCCAGGGTGGGGGCGTTCACCCTGCGGTCCGTCAGGCGTAGGGCCTCCCACACCGTGACCTGGTTGGCCGTGAGGACCGGCTTGCCCAGCTCCTTCTCCAGCGCGGGCAGGTGGGCCACCGTGTGCAGGGCCGTGTCCGGCAGCAGCAGCGCCTCCGCCTCCGCCCGGTCCGCCCGCCGGGCCAGGTCGAACAGCTCGCGCTCGCCCCAGTCGCCCACCTCCGCGGCCGTGACGATCCCGGACGGCCGCACCGCGGTCACCGTGGTGCCCGCGGCCCGCAGGAAGTCCGCGAACAGTTCGGCCACATCGTCCGGATAGGTCGCACCGACCGCCACCCGGTGCGCCCCGATCTCACGCAGGGCGTGCACGAACGCGAAGGACGTCGAGGAGGCCGGCATGCCCGCGGCCAGCGCCAGCGAGCGGACCTGCTCATGGGCGCCCTCCCAGCCGTACACGAAGCTGCCGCTGGTGCACGCCCACACGACCGCCTCCGCGCCCGCCAGGCGCAGGCTCGCAACACCCGCCGCCAGCCGCTCCGGCGCCCCCATCCGGCGCAGCGCGTCCACCCGGTGCGCGTCCTCGCCGATGTCGGTGTGCACCAGCTCCACCCGGATGTCGCTGCCCAGGAGCTGCTCGATACGCGGATAGTCGTCCTCGGCGGAGTGCCCCGGGTAGAGGAATCCGAGTGCGGTCATGTCCAGCCCTCCTGCTGTTCTTCCGGCAGTGCGGGCCATCCGCGCGCCGCTTCGTCCAACAGCGCCTGGTACGGCCCCACCGCTCGGGTACCCAGTCGGCGCAGCGCCGCCCACATCGTGACCTGGTTGGCCGAGAGCACGGGGATGCGCAGCTCCGCCTCCAGCTGGGGGATCACGTCGTACGTCGGCAGATTGGTGCAGGAGATGAACAGGGCGTCGGCGCCGCCCGCCCGCGCGGCCCGGCGCGCCATCTCGGCCACGTCCCGGTACGGCACCCGCCAGATGTACCGGGTCAGCCCCATGTAGACGCATCCGGTCACCCGGACCCGCGCCTCGGCCACATAGTCCCGCAGGGCGCGGGTCACCGACTCCGTGTACGGCGTCAGCAGGGCCACCCGCCGCACCCGCAGCTCGGCCAGCGCCTCCAGCAGCGCACCGGACGTCGTCACGGCCGGGACCGCGCCGGCCCGGGCCATCGCCTCGCCCATCGCCCGTTCCCAGGCGATCCCGCCGACGAAGCTGCCGGAGGTGCAGGCGTAGGCCACCACCTCGGGTTCCACGGCGGTCAGCGCGCGGACCGCCTCGCCGAGGGTTTCGTGCTCGCTGACCAGCCGGGCCAGGTCCAGGCTCACCTCGACCGGCACGTACGGCGTCCGCGTCAGGTGCAGCGACACCTCGTCCGGCACCCAGCGCCACAGCTCCCGGTCGAGCGCGAAGTCGAAGGGGGCGACCACGCCGACACCGCGCTGCGGGCGGGGACCGCCGAGAAAGGAGACGTCCATGGCAGACACCGCCTCACGGGGGAAAACGGGCGGGCAACCGGGTCCGGGTACGCCCGTGTTGACGAAGGTAGGTTCGGGTGCGAGCGTGGTCAATCCGCCCATGTCAGACGCCCTCTTTCAGACCCCGCCAAGACCCCGCCAAGACCCCGCCCCAAGATCCCGCCACGGACCCCGGAGGAACGGTTTGTCGACGTCCGTACCGACGCTCCTCGTGCTCGATACCGACCCGCTCCCCCGCCTCGGCCGGCTCACCGGCCGTGCCCGCGTCGTGCACGCCGACGCACGCACGCTGGCCGGGCTGCTGCCGACGGCGGACGTCCTGCTGGTGTGGGACTTCGCCTCGCGCGCGGTCCGCGATGCCTGGCCGGGCGGCGGTCCGCGCCCCCGCTGGGTGCACACGGCGAGCGCGGGCGTCGACCATCTGATGTGCCCGGAGCTGGCCGATTCGGACACCGTGGTGACCAACGCGCGCGGGGTCTTCGACGGGCCCATCGCCGAGTATGTGGCCGCGCTCGTGCTGGCCATCGCCAAGGATCTCCCGCGCACCCTGGACCTCCAGCGGCAGCGGACCTGGCGGCACCGCGAGGCCCGGCGGCTGGCCGGTACGCGCGCGTGCGTGGTCGGCTCCGGGCCGATCGGCCGGGCCGTCGCCCGCACGCTCAAGGCGCTGGAAGTGACGCCCGCGGTCGTCGGCCGTGTCCCGCGTACCGGCATATACGGCCCCGACGACCTGGACCGGCTGATCGCGCGGGCGGACTGGGTGATCGCGGCGGCGCCGCTGACCGAGCAGACGCACGGCATGTTCGACGCCCGCCGCTTCGGTGTGATGCAGCCCTCGGCGCACTTCATCAACGTCGGCCGCGGGCAGTTGGTCGTCGAGGACGCGCTCGTCGAGGCGCTGTCCAAGCGCTGGATCGCGGGCGCGGCCCTGGACGTGTTCGCCACCGAGCCGCTGGCCCCGGACAGCCCGCTGTGGCGGCTGCCGGGGCTGATCGTCTCCCCGCACATGAGCGGTGACACGGTCGGCTGGCGGGATGAACTCGGCTCCCAGTTCGTGGAGTTGTACGAGCGGTGGGCGGCGGGAAGAGCGCTGGTGAACGTGGTCGACAAGAAGCGCGGATACGTGCCGGGCCACTGACCCCGGGAGGGTGCATGGAGCTGACCGACCTGACCGCCGTACAACTTCTCGACGGCTACCGCAGGGGCGAGTTCAGCCCCGTGGAGGCCACCACCGCCGCCCTGGAGCGGGCGGCGCGGATCCAGCCGGAGGTGAACGCCTTCGCCCGGCTCCTTTCGGAGGATGCGCTGGAACGGGCCCGGGAGTCGGCCGGGCGGTGGCGGCGCGGGGAGCCGGCGGGGCTGGTGGACGGCGTGCCGGTGACGGTCAAGGACATCCTGCTGCTGCGCGGCCATCCGACCCTGCGGGGTTCGAGGACCGTATCGGCGGACGGCGTGTGGGCCGAGGACGCGCCGTCGGTGGCCCGGCTGCGTGAGCAGGGCGCGGTCTTCATCGGCAAGACGACGACACCCGAGTACGGCTGGAAGGGTGTCACCGATTCTCCGCTGACCGGGGTGACCCGCAATCCGCACGACCCCGCCCGTACCGCGGGCGGCTCGAGCGGCGGCAGCGCGGCGGCGGTGGCGCTGGGCGCGGGCCCGTTGTCGCTGGGCACGGACGGCGGGGGCAGTGTGCGCATCCCGGCCGCGTTCTGCGGGATCTTCGGGCTGAAGCCGACGTACGGCAGGGTGCCGCTGTATCCGCCGAGCGCCTTCGGAACGCTGTCCCATGTGGGCCCGATGACCCGGGACGCGGCGCTGCTGCTGGACGTCATCGGCCGGCCCGATGCCCGGGACTGGTCGGCGCTGCCCGCGGCGCCCGGCTCGTTCGTGGCGGCCCTCGGCTCGGGCGTGCGCGGGCTGCGGGTGGCGTACTCGCCGTCGCTGGGCGGTCAGGTGGCGGTGCGTCCGGCGGTCGCGGCGGCGGTGCGGCGTGCGGTGGCCGGGCTCGCGGATTCGGGCGCGTACGTCGAGGAGACCGACCCCGACCTCGCGGACCCGGTGGGCGCCTTCCACACCCTGTGGTTCAGCGGCGCCGCCCGGGTCGTGCAGGGGCTGCCGCCGGACCGGCGGGCGCTGCTCGACCCCGGGCTGCGCGAGATCTGCGGGGCGGGCGCCCGGCTCTCGGCGCTGGACTACCTGGCCGCGGTGGACGTGCGCATGGACCTCGGCCGGCGCATGGGCCGCTTCCATGAGACATACGACCTGCTGGTCACGCCGACCGTGCCGATCACGGCGTTCGAGGCGGGCGCGGAGGCGCCGAAGGGTTCGGGCCACCGGCGCTGGACGGGGTGGACGCCGTTCACCTACCCGTTCAACCTCACCCAGCAGCCGGCCGCGAGCGTTCCCGTCGGGGCGGACGAGGCGGGGCTGCCGATCGGTCTCCAGCTGGTCGCGGCCCGGCACCGGGACGATCTGGTGCTGCGTGCCGCCCACACGCTGTACACGGCCGGGCTCACGCGCGGCGGAAGCTGAGCGTCTCCCCCGCCGCCCCGGACCGCCACAGGTCGTTGCACGCCTCGGCCATCCGGTCGAGTCCGTCGACGATCTGGCCCCAGACGATGCCGGGCACCCAGCCCACGTCGCCGTTGAGCAGCAGGTTGTTGCGCTCGTAGAACAGGGCCAGGTCGACCAGGGTGGTCCCGGGGCGGACCTCGCGGTCGTAGCCGTAGGCGCGCGTGCCCAGTTCCGCGCCGGCGAAGGAGAAATAGCAGAGGTCGCCGGGGATCGGGGCGACCGTCGGATTCTCCAGGGGCGGTTCGGATGCCGCGAAGGGAGGGAAGAGGGCGTAGATCTCGTTGCGGGCGTACTTGGCGTGGTAGACGTCACCGGACAGCGGCAGGGCGTCCCAGACCGCGGCGCAGGTGAGGGGGGCACGGTCGTCCAGAAGCCGGGCCGTGCACCGGACGTCCCGCTCGGCCAGCGAGACTTCGAGGAATCGGGCGGTCGTGGAATCCGTCATGGAATCCATGGTGCATAAGTCGTGTGGTCCCGGGTAGCCGCGCGGCCATGGCTCCACCACTTGGGAACGGCGTACACACAACCGGGCACAGACGCAGCCGGCGGGCGGTGCTCGCGGGCGTGGCGGCCCTCGGCGCGCTGGGCGCGGCGGGCTGCTCACGCGTCGCCACGACGTCCGCGGCGAACGGCGGCGACCTGCTGGACCGGCTGCGGGCGCAGGGTGTCGTCCGGCTCGGCATCGCCGGTGAAATACCCTTCGGCTACATCGGCAAGGACGGCCGGCTGACCGGTGAGGCACCGGAGTTGGCGAAGGTCATCTTCAAACGGCTCGGCGTGGACGACGTGCAGCCGGTGCCGACCGAGTTCGGATCGCTGATCCCCGGACTGAACTCGCAGCAGTTCGATGTCGTGGCCGCCGGGATGTCCGTGAGCCCCGACCGTTGTGAACAGGTGATCTTCGCCGACCCCGACTTCCAGATGCCCGACGCCTTCATCGTCCGCAAGGGCAATCCGAAAGGGCTGCACGACTACAAGGACGTCGTCGCGAAGAAGGCCAAGTTCGCCACCGGGACCGGATACGCCCAGATCCAGTACGCGGTCGAGGCCGGCTACAAGGAGAGCGACATTCTGATCGTCCCGGACCAGGTGGCCGGGCTGAACGCGGTCGAGGTCGGACGCGTCGACGTGTTCGCGGGCACCGCGCTGACCACCCATCAGGTGGTGCGGAAGTCCGCCAAGGCGGAGGCCACCACGGCCTTCGCCCCGCTCGTCGACGGCAAACCGCACGTGGACGGCGGCGCGTTCGCCTTCCGGCCCACAGAGAGGAAGCTGCGGGACGCCTTCAACACCGAGCTGCACAAGATGAAGAAGAGCGGTGAGCTGTTCCGCATCCTGCGGCCGTTCGGCTTCACACAGGCCGAGATGACCGACCTCACCGCGAAGGAGCTGTGCGGCGGATGACAGCCGGCCTCTGGGAACTCGTACTCAAGGGAGTCTGGACCACGATCCAGCTTCTGGTCCTCAGCGCGCTGCTGGCCGCGGCGGTCTCCTTCGTCGTCGGCATCGCGCGCACCCACCGGCTGCGCATCGTCCGTTTCGTCGCCGGTTTCTACACCGAGGTGTTCCGCGGCACCTCGGCGCTCGTCATGATCTTCTGGGTGTTCTTCGTGCTGCCGATCGCCTTCGGCTGGCAGCTGGTACCGCTGTGGGCGGGCACGCTGGCGCTCGGGCTGACCTACGGCGCATACGGCTCGGAGGTCGTGCGCGGGGCGCTGAACGCGGTCGAGGCGGCGCAGAAGGAGGGCGGCATCGCCCTCGGCTTCACGCCCTTTCAGCGGCTGCGGCTGATCCTGCTGCCGCAGGCGGTGCCGGAGATGATCCCCTCCTTCTGCAATCTGGTGGTCGAACTGCTCAAGGGCACCGCGCTGGTGTCCATCATGGGCATGGGCGATCTGGCGTTCAGCGCCAACCTGGTGCGGCTGGCGCTCCAGCAGAGCGCGGAGGTCTACACCTACGTCCTGCTGATCTACTTTGTGATCGCCTTCGTGATCACCCGGCTGATGCGGGCGCTGGAGAAACGGCTGAAGGCCGGTCTCGGCAAGGACCCCGGCACGGAACGGACGGCGCGTGAGGTCAAGCGCGCCCAGACGACCGGCGTGGGCGCCGCGGGCGGTGGTGCGGCATGACCTGGGACTGGAACGCCGTCGGCGACTTCATGCCGCACTTCTGGGACGGTCTGCTGGTCACGTTGCAGGCGCTGGCGCTCGGCTCGCTGCTCTCGTTCAGCCTGGGCCTGGTGTGGGCGCTGCTGATGCGGACGCCGACCCGGTGGGTGCGCTGGCCGGTCGGGGTGGTGACGGAGTTCGTCCGCAACACGCCGCTGCTGGTGCAGTTGTTCTTCCTCTTCTACGTGCTGCCCGAGTGGGGCCTGACCTTCTCCGCGCTGACCACCGGTGTCTTCGCGATCGGGCTGCACTACTCGACGTACACGATGCAGGTCTACCGGGCCGGTATCGAGGCGGTGCCCGTCGGCCAGTGGGAGGCCGCGACGGCGCTGAGCCTGTCGGTGCGCAGGACCTGGACGGCGGTGATCCTGCCGCAGGCGGTCCGCCGGGTGGTGCCGCCGCTCGGCAACTACGTCATCTCGATGCTCAAGGACACGCCCATCCTGATGACGATCACCGTCCTGGAGATGCTGGGCCGGGCGCGGCTCTTCTCCCAGCAGCACTTCCAGTTCACCGAGCCGGTGACGGTGATCGGCGTGGCCTTCATCGTCATCTCCTATCTCGCCTCCCTCCTTCTGCGCACCCTGGAGCGTCGCCTTGTCCGTTGAGACCCGTAAGCAGCCGACCGCCGCCGAGGACCCTCCGACCGGGCTGATCCGCATGCGGGGGGTGACCAAGCGGTTCGGCGACCACACCGTCCTCGACGGGCTCGACCTGTCCGTGCAGGCGGGCCGGCATGTCACGCTGATCGGCCCGTCCGGTTCCGGCAAGACGACGATCCTGCGGCTGCTGATGACGCTGGCCAAGCCGGACGAGGGCACCATCACGGTGGACGGGCAGCCGCTGTTCCCGGCCTCCGAGAAGGAGGTCCGCGAGGTCCGCAAGAAGATCGGGATGGTGTTCCAGCAGTTCAACCTGTTCCCGAACATGACGGTGCTGCGGAACATCACCGAGGCCCCGGTCACCGTGCTCGGCCTGGACAAGGACGAGGCGGAGGCGCGCGCCCGGGAACTGCTGGAGCTGGTCGGCCTCAGCGACAAGTGCGACATGCGCCCCGCCCAGCTGTCCGGGGGTCAGCAGCAGCGGGTGGCGATCGCGCGGGCGCTGGCCATGCGGCCGCAGGTGCTGCTGCTGGACGAGGTGACCTCCGCGCTCGACCCCGAGCTGGTCGCGGGCGTCCTGGACCTGCTGCGGGACATCGCCCGCAGCACGGACATCACGATGCTGTGCGTGACCCACGAGATGAACTTCGCCCGGGACATCTCCGACCAGGTCCTGATGTTCGACGGCGGCCGGGTCATCGAGGCGGGGTCACCGGAGCGGATCTTCAGCGATCCGGAGCAGGAGCGCACCCGGGAGTTCCTGGGCGCCGTCCTGTGACCGAGTTTTTGCTCGCCGTGGCGGTGCAATTGCAGCGGGTGAGGGTGCCAACACGGCAGGTCACCCGCTGGGGCATGTCATAGGCATATGCCAGCATGCCGATGCCGCAGCTTACGGGCATCGTGATCTCGTCAACGCCCCCTTCCCAGCGGAGACCTGACCGTTATCGTGGAAACGATCCGCCGTCCGGATTCGCGGCCCAGACAGCAAGCGCAGGGGGGACCACCGTGGCGCTGATGCACGAGCCGACCGCCCCGTACCACTCCGCCCAGGACGCCCTGCGCGTCCTGGAGACGGTGGCACGGCACACCGCGGGCATCACCGACACCGAGCTGGCCCGCCGGACCTGCCTCGGCCCCGAGCGGCTGACCGCGCTGCTGCGGATGCTGCGCCGCGAGGGATACGTCGAGCAGGTCACCGACGGCGCCTATGTGACCGGTGCTGCGCTGAGCCGCCTCGGCTCCGCGCAGCACCGGGAGCGGGCGCTGCGCGACAAGCTCCAGCTCACCCTGGTCCGGCTGCGGGACTCGGTCGGCGCGGCCGTCTATCTGAGCCGGTACGTCGACGGTGAGGTGAAGGTCACCCAGTACGCCGACAGCCCGGCCACGCCCGCGGTCAACGAGTGGGTCGACTTCCGCTCCTGCGCGCACGCCACGGCGGTCGGCAAGAGCCTGCTGACCCAGCTCGACCACAACGCCCGCCGCGATCACCTCTCCCGGCACAAGATGGCCCGCCTCACCTCGCGCACCATCACCAGCGACCGGCTGCTGCTGTCCCGCCTGGAGTCCCAGCCGCCGACGGTGCCCGTGCTCGACCTACAGGAGTACGCGGTCGGCACGGTGTGCGCGGCGGTGCCGATCACGGCGGGTTCCTCGGTGGGCTGTCTGGCGCTGTCGCTGCCGGTGACGCACGCCTACCGGCTGCGGCAGGCCGCGGACGCCCTGAACCGCAACGCGGCACCGGTGCTGCTGTCGCTGGCGATCTAGCACCGGTGGCGCCGGCCACACCGCCGGCACCGGATCCGGTGTGGTCCGGAGCACCCCCGCGGACCAGGTAGTATTTTCTTCGTCGCCGATCGCGAGACGCGGACGGCGGGAGTCATGCGCCGCTAGCTCAGTTGGTTAGAGCAGCTGACTCTTAATCAGCGGGTCCGGGGTTCGAGTCCCTGGCGGCGCACTGATGAAGGGCCCCTCGTCCACACGAGGGGCCCTTCGACGTCCTGCACGGTCAGTCACCGGTACGCCCGGTGGATCCCTGGCCGCTCTCGGCCGGATCGACCTCGTGTTCGTCCACAACCCGGAGCACGCCGGTCTCTGCCGCACGGAGCTTCATCCGGCACTTCGTGAGGTGTTCACGGTGCTGGAGGAGTTCGCTGCCGCGGGCAGGGTCGGCGGGTGCGGCGTGGCCACCTGGTCGGGGTTCCAGCACGACGCCTTCTCCGTGTCCGAACTCCTGGGCCTGGCCATCGAGGTCGCTGGTTCGGGTGAGCATCACCTGAGGGCCGTCCAACAGCCGGTCAGCCTCGTCATGGCAGGCCGATCGCCCTTGCCCTCGATGGCAGGGGCCCCTCGTCCTGGCCGTGCGGCGGGCCTGATCACCTTCGGCTCCTCGCCTCTGCACGGCGGCGAACTGCCCGGCCTCGTCACGTACGGACTCGCCGAGTTCATCCGCCCGGGCGCCTCGCCGGGCACCGCCTGTCTCCTCGTTGCGGCCTCCTGCCCGAGCCTGGACGTGGTACTGCTGTCTGCTGGTACCGCTCCCCATTGGGCCGTCGCAAAGGCCACCATTGCCGCCCCGCTCGACCCGGGCCGCCTCAGGAAGGTCACCGATGTACTCGCCCAAGGATGAGACCACCAGGGCACGCATGGAGGACGCCCTGGCCCACGCCGCTTTACGCCTGTCCACCACGACGGCGGGGGCGCCGGCCTGGGGATGGCTCGGCCGTACCATCGGCAGCCGCACCGAGGGCGGCCACTGGCTCCGCGTCCACTGCGGCGAGCCAGCCAAGACCCCCGCCACCCGGAACGAGGGGATCGCCCTCGCCGAGGAACGGGTGTCCGACAAGGTGTCCCGCCCGCACCTCCACGACCTGTACCGCTGGGACGGCGGCGAGTACGTCTTCGAAGCGGAGCTGATCGTCATCCTGGACTGGGAGCGCTGGGGCGCCGTCCCCGTCGGCTACGACCCCCGCGATGCTCTACGTGGACGGCCTCCGCGTCCCCGCCGTCGCCGACCGCATCCGCTCCGAGTTCGCCCATGTCCTCGACACCCCCGTCGGCCTGATCGGCGAAGAGATCGCCCTCGCCGAGATGCTCCAGGCCGTGGGCCGTGGCTGGTACGCGGCACTGGCCCCCTACCTCCTCGACCGTGCCGAAGAGCTGACGGGAATCCGGCCGACGGCATCGCCGACGGGTGCAGCTCTTTCGTAGTGACCTACTCGGGGGCAGGGTTCATCGGCCCTGCCCTCCTGGTGCTCCGGCTCATCTCGGCCGGCCACACCCCCGCCGGCGCGGAGAAGTGGGCGGCCGGGAAGCGCTTTGGGCCCTCGATGCTCTGCGGCTCACACCGGATGTCACCGCAGTCGGCCACCGTTCCGTTCTGGCACAGCTTCTGTCTGCTGACGGGCTGGTCCGTGTAGCCGTGGCCGCCGGCCCCGCCGGAGGAGAGCGCGAAGGCTCCGGCGGTGGTCAGACCAACGGCGGCGGACAACCCAGGTATAGTCCAAGTCTCGGATTATTGCCGTCTGTTGACCACATCCATACCAATCACGGAGCGGACTCGGTACGGCCCGCGCAGAAGGCGACCGTCAGATCCCGCACCAGCGCCTTGCGTTCGTAGTCGTCGAGTTCGACCAGACCGCGCATGGTCAGCCGGGTCACCGTGTCCTCCACCGAGTCCACCACCGAGGTGAGCATGGAGGAGCGCTGCTGCGCGTCCAGCACGGCGATCCGGCGCCGGTGCATGGCCGCGGCGACCTCGGGCGCGTACTCGGCCCGGACCGGCTGCACCGAGAACACCTCAAGCCCGATGCCCGCCGCGTCCGCCGCCACCAGCCGGGTCAGCGCCTCCCCCGCCGCCTCCGCGGCGCCCCGCGCCCCGCCCGGCATGCCCACCGGCACCCGGGCCAGCGCCGCCTCCACGCACTCCCGCAGATACCTCTCGTGGTCCGCCACGCCGAGCACGGCCCGCGCGGTGTCCCGCACCCGCCACACCACAAGGACCACCACCCTGAGCCCCACCCCGTTGCCGTCGGCGGCCGACATCGGCTTGCTGCGCCAGTGCCGCAGCCGCACATCGACCCGGCGCCGCCGCAGCATCGGGTTCACCCACATGAGGCCGGTGCGCCGCACGGTGCCCCGGTAGCGGCCGAACAGTCCGAGCACCCAGGCCCGGCCGGTCGCGCCCCGGGCGAGCCCGCCGAAGCCCAGCGCGCCGAGCGCCCCGGCCCCCGCGTACGCCGCCCACTGGGCCGGGCCGAGACCGGCGCCCGCGTACCCGGGCAGCCACAGCGCGTCCGCCGCGAGCCGCGGCAGCACCCCCGCCCACCAGGAGGTGGCCACGCACCCGGCGGCCCCGGCCAGCCCGACGAGCACTCCCGCGGCCCCGGGCAGCGTTCGGACCGGCCGCTCGACCAGCAGCGGATCGACCTCGGGCACCTTCCGGGCCGGCACCGGCCCCTGCCGCCTGAGCCGGGGCTGCTCGCCGGTGCCGCGCCGGCGGGCCACCACCGCCGGTTTGAGCGGCACCGACACCGGGGCGGGATCATCTCGGAACAGCAGGTGGACGGGGATCTCGGTGGTCGACTCGTTGTGGATCAGCCGGGTCGGACGGGACGGCCCCTCGACGGGTCCCTCCGACTCGGGCGTGTGTGACGTCGTCGTGCTCATGCGTGCTCCAGCCTCCGCGCCAGATGCGTCATGACAGGTGAGTGACAGAGAAGATGAGAAAGAAACCAGAAAAACCAGAGAAACCAGGAAAACAAGGAAAAACGAGGAAAAGGGGCGCGGGCTAGGCGAACAGCCGCCGCCAGGTCTCCGGCCCCGGGTAGCCGTCCGCCGCGCCGCCCCGCCAGCCCTGGGAGCGCTGGAACGCCTCGACGGCCCGCCGGTCCGCTTCGCCCCAGCGCGGTCCCGGCCCGGTCGTGTAGTAGCGGCCGTACCCCTTCTTGACCAGCTGCCGCCCCAGCTGGGTGACGTAGGTGTTCTCCGCGCCGGGCCGGAACATGGCGCGGCCGGGGTAGCCGGGCACACCGTGCGAGGCGGGCACGGGCGCGCCGCCCCTGGCGGCCCGGATGTCCTTGCCCTTCCCGGTCGCCAGCAGTTCCCAGGTGCGCGGTCCGGGTACGCCGTCCGCGTCCGCGCCGCTCCAGCCCTGGGCCTTCTGGAACGCCTGGGTCGCCCGCCGGTCCGCTTCGCCCCAGCGCGGTCCCGGCCCCCTGGTGTAGTAGGCCCGGCCGCCGCGGGCGACCAGCATCTCGCCGAGCCGGGTGACGTACTTGTTGTTCGCGCCGGGTCCGAAGTAGGCCGCGCCCGGGAACGACCCGCCCCTGACCGTGGTGGCCGCCCCGCCACTCGCCGTGCCGGCGGCGAGGCCCTTGTAGCGGTAGGGAATGTATTTGTCGGAATTACTCCAGTAGGAGTACGGGGTGGCCATCCGGCGGGTGTGCGGGCGGGTCTGCTCGTAGGCCGTGTAGTAGGTGTGCGTGTAGTCCGTCCAGCCGCCGAAGATGACGACATGTGAGCCCTTCTGCGGGTCGGCGGAGTTGTGGAAGAGCAGGATGTCGCCGGGCTGCAGCTCCTCCTTCTTGATCTTCACCCCGAACTTGCCGAGGCTGCCCGTCCACTCGTTGCCCGGCAGATGCCAGGCCATCGAGACAAAGCCCGAGCAGTCCTGGCGGTAGCCGTCCGACCAGTACGTGCTCGTGCTGTACGGCACCTGGGCGGCGACCCAGGTCTTGGCCCGGTTGATGATCTCCGTACGGGTGATCGTGCGTGACTGGGCCGAGACGGCGGGCTTGCCGCTCGGCCCGTGCAGCGGGACCTGGCCGCCCTGCGGGGTGCCGGGCCCCGGGTCCCCCGGAAGGCCCGGCCGGTGCGGGGCGGGCGGAGCGGACGGCGCGGCGAGGGCGGGCGCCGCGTGGCCCGCGGCGAGGGCGGACGTGGCGGCGGCGACGACCAGGGCCCGCCGGGCGGCCGGGTGCCCGCCAAACCGACCGGGCAGCGTACGCGGGCTCACCCGCCGCCAGTGGACACATCCGGGGCACTCGCATTCGCTCACGGGATCGAATTCCTCGAAAACCGGAGTCGTCATGCGCTCCCCCTCACATTCAGGGTTGAAATGTCCGCGTCTGTGCACATTGGTCAGTTTCTCAACTGTCATCGCGGCGCGCATGTTGACGGTCCGAATGATGTACGCGCCCCGGACCGGCACCCCGGCGCCGCCTGTCGGCGGTCAGAACCACACCCCGAGGTCGGGTAGAGTTCTCGCGTCAGCAGGCGCCGCTAGCTCAGTTGGTTAGAGCAGCTGACTCTTAATCAGCGGGTCCGGGGTTCGAGTCCCTGGCGGCGCACGATGACGGCAGGCCCTTCGCACACCGAGGGGCCTGTCGCTTGTTTGGCCGGATACGCTCTGGCCATGGCAGCCCGAGACCTGCAAGAGCGGATCAAGAAGCTCATCGTCGACCGGCGACTGCCCTCGGGGGCGCCGCTGCCGACCGAGCCCGAGCTGATGAAGCTCCTCGGCGCGAGCCGGAACTCGGTGCGGGAGGCGCTGAAGGCGCTCCAGGCCGTGGGCATCGTGGACATCCGGCACGGCTTCGGCACCTACGTCGGCCCGATGTCCCTCGCCCCGATGGTCGAGGGCCTTGCCTTCCGCACGGTCGCCGGGCACCGCCGGGGCGAGGACTCCCTGCTCCAGCTGCTCGAACTGCGCGAGGCGATGGAGGCGGGGCTGGTCTCCCGGCTGGCCGGGCGGCTCCCCGAGGCCGACCTGGTTGAACTGGAGGCGCTCGTCGACCGTATGGAACAGCGGGCCGCGCAGGGAGCCGGCCTCGCCGAGACCGACCGGGCGTTTCACGCCATGCTCTACCGGGGGCTGGACAACACCCTGCTGAGCGAGGTGCTGGAGGCGTTCTGGGACGCCTTCCACCGCGTACGGCGGGATCTGGCGGAGCTGCCGCAGGACCCACGGGTCACCGGCCGCCGGCACCGGGAGATCCTGGACGCGGTCCGGTCCGGCGACTCCATACGCGCGGAGGAGGCCATAAGAGACCACTTCGGACACATCCGCGCCCGGCTGTCCCCGGCCGTCACAACGCATCCACCAAATCCCCATACACCCCATGATGAGCACGTATGACCGGTAAACACAGCGTTTCACATCTTGCGATCATGCTCGGCACCGTAGAAACCTGGTTGTTCAAGCTGCCGCCCATACGCGGCACTTGGGGGGAAGGGAACCGGTTGCCGAAGCGACGGGGAGAGGGGACCCGTCCATGAGCGGATGCCGAGGGGGGCACCCTGCAACCGGAAGGTCGCGGTTCCATGTCGATAAGGTGTGGGAGACGTGGGGGCTGTGGCCGCGACCCACCACTGACGCGCCCATGACGGTCGAGGGGGACCCGAAGGGGCGCAACGAACCGACTGACACGCGGGTTCCGCGTGTGGGGGGATGACTCATGACGTCGACGCCGACGGGCGCCCGGCAGAACCTCGACCCGTCACAGACAGCGCAGCTCCGGGTACCCGGACACCGCACCGGCAACACGGGGACATTCCGCCGGATCAAGAAGAACCTGCCGAGATACGACTACGAGCACTACAGCCGGCTGGCGGGCCCCCTCACCCAGCCCGATCCCGGCAAGCCGTACACGGTGCAGTACCGCTCGCTGCTCTCGCAGGAGCCCCATCGCATACGCGCCGCGCTCATGCTCGGCGCCGCCCCGCTGCTCTCGCTGGTCCTGCTGGCCTGGCTGCTGCAACCCGAGCACTGGACCGAACGCGACTACCCCGCCTACGACTTCCTGCCCGCGCTCGACATCGTGATGCTGGTCTCGATCGGCCTGATCGAGTTCTTCCGCTGCATGAACGTGCTGTCGAACGCGCACGCCACGCTGGTCGCCCGCGACCCCGTCCCGGTGGTTCCCGAGACCGGCACCAAAGTCGCCTTCCTGACCTCCTTCGTGCCCGGCAAGGAACCGCTGGAGATGGTCACCAAGACCCTGGAGGCGGCCGTCCGGCTGCGCCACCGGGGCCTGCTGCACGTCTGGCTGCTCGACGAGGGTGACGACCCGGAGGTCAAGGAGGTCTGCGCCCGGCTCGGCGTGCACCACTTCTCCCGCAAGGGCGTCGAGCACTGGAACCAGCCCAAGGGCCCGCACCGCGCCAAGACCAAGCACGGCAACTACAACGCCTGGCTGGAGGCGCACGGCGACGAGTACGACTTCTTCGCCTCGGTCGACACCGACCATGTGCCGCTGCCCAACTACCTGGAGCGGATGCTGGGTTACTTCCGCGACCCGGACGTCGGCTTCGTCATCGGCCCGCAGGTGTACGGCAACTACGACACCTTCGTCACCAAGGCCGCCGAGTCGCAGCAGTTCCTCTTCCACGCGCTGATCCAGCGCGCCGGCAACCGGTACGGCGCCCCGATGTTCGTGGGCACGTCGAACGCCGTGCGCATCAGGGCGATCAAGCAGATCGGCGGCCTGTACGACTCGATCACCGAGGACATGGCCACCGGGTTCGAGATGCACCGCGCCAAGAACCCGGCCACCGGCCGGAAGTGGAGGTCGGTGTACACGCCGGACGTGCTCGCGGTCGGCGAGGGCCCGAACGCCTGGACCGACTTCTTCACCCAGCAGCTGCGCTGGTCCCGTGGCACCTACGAGACGATCCTCAAGCAGTACTGGAAGGGCCTGTTCTCCCTGCCGCCCGGCAAGCTCTTCAACTACACCATGATGATCATCTTCTATCCGATGTCCGCCCTCAACTGGATTCTGGCAGCGCTGAGTTGCGCGCTGTTCCTGGGTCTGGGCGCCTCGGGTGTGAACATCGACCCCACGGTGTGGCTGATGCTCTACGGCAACGCCTCCGCGCTCCAGATCGGCCTGTACATCTGGAACCGCCGGCACAACGTCTCCCCGCACGAGCCGGAGGGCTCCGGCGGAGTCGCCGGCATGGTGATGTCCGCGCTGTCCGCGCCGATCTACGCCCGCTCGCTGATGGACGCCGTACTGCGCCGCAAGAGCAAGTTCGTGGTGACGCCCAAGGGCGAATCGGCCAGCCCCGACACGCTGTTCGGGACGTTCCGGATCCACTGGTTCTTCATCCTGGTCTTCGGCGGATCGCTCACCGCCGGCTTCGTCTTCGGGCACTCCCACCCGGCGATGATCACCTGGGCCGCCTTCGCCATGCTGATCACCGCGGCGCCGATCTTCGCCTGGCGGTACACGCTCCGGCAGGAACGCAAGCGGCCCGCGGCCGGCCCGGAGACCGACCCTGCGGTCGCCCCGCAGACCGGCGCGGCGGCCGACCCGGCGGCCGACCACGAACCGCAGGACGCGACGGGGATGCCGCCCGCGCCGCACGCCCCGCAGCAGCGGCCCACCTGGGCCGCCTCGAACGGGACCAACGAGCAGACCATGCAAATCGCCCTGGGCGGACTTGGGGGACATAAGGAATGAACGACAGTGCCGGTCGCCGCCGTGCTCGTCGACTCGCGATAGGCACGGCGGTGGTACTCGCGCTGGCCGGGATGAACGGACCGTGGCTGTACCGCTTCGGAACCGAGAAATACCACCAGTACAAGATCGACAGACCCGAGTACAAGGCCGCCAACGGCAAGTGGGACATCATCGAGTTCCCCAAGGAGTACCGCCAGCACACCATCCACGCGGCGCTCCTGCACACCGGCAAGGTGCTGCTGATAGCGGGCTCGGGCAACGACCAGGAGAACTTCGACGCGAAGAAGTTCGACAGCCGCATCTGGGACCCGGTCAAGGGCACGATCAAGAAGGTGCCCACGCCCAACGACCTGTTCTGCACCGGCCACACCCAACTGGCCAACGGCAATCTCCTCATCGCCGGCGGCACCAAGCGGTACGAGAAACTCAAGGGCGACGTCACCAAGGCCGGCGGCCTGATGGTCGTGCACAACGAGAACCCGGACAAGCCGATCACGCTGCCCGCCGGCACCAAGTTCACCGGCAAGGAGAACGGCAAGACCTTTGTGTCGAAGGACCCCGTCCTGGTGCCGCGCGCGAAGAAGGTCTTCGACAAGACGACCGGCGCCTTCCTGCGCAACGACCCCGGGCTCGGCCGGATCTACGTCGAGGCGCGACAGAGCGGCACCCAGTACGAGACCGGCACCCAGGACAACTATCGCGTCCAGGGGCTGACCGGCGCCGACGAACGCAACACCTACGGCATCGCGCAGAAGCTCGCCCTCGACAAGAAGGACTTCCAAGGGATCCGGGACGCCTACGAGTTCGACCCGGTCGCCGAGAAGTACATCAAGGTCGACCCGATGAACGAGGCCCGCTGGTACCCGACGCTGACCACCCTGAGCGACGGCCGGATCCTCAGCGTCTCCGGTCTCGACGACATCGGACAGCTGGTCCCGGGCAAGAACGAGATCTTCGACCCGAAGACCAAGAAGTGGACGTACACCCAGAAGATCCGGCAGTTCCCCACCTACCCGGCCCTGTTCCTGATGGAGAACGGGAAGATCTTCTACTCGGGGTCCAACGCGGGCTACGGCCCCGACAATGTGGGCCGCGACCCCGGCATCTGGGACGTGGACACCAATGAGTTCACCAAGCTGCCCGGGCTGAGCGACGCGGACCTGATGGAGACCTCCGGCACGGTGCTGCTGCCGCCCGCCCAGGACGAGAAGTACCTGGTGATCGGCGGCGGCGGGGTCGGCGAGTCCAAGGTGGCCAGCAAGAAGACCCGGCTGATCGACCTGAAGGCCACGAACCCGAAGTTCGTGGACGGGCCCTCGCTGGAGAAGGGCACCCGCTATCCGCAGTCCTCGATCCTGCCCGACGACACCGTGCTGGTCTCGGGCGGCTCGGAGGACTACCGCGGGCGCGGCGACTCCAACATCCACCAGGCGCGGATCTACCACCCCGACAGCAACAGCTTCACCCAGGTGGCCGACCCGCTGGTGGGCCGCAACTACCACTCCGGGTCGATCCTGCTGCCCGACGGGCGGGTGATGTTCTTCGGGTCCGACTCGCTGTACGCGGACAAGGCGAACACCAAGCCGGGGAAGTTCGAGCAGCGGATCGAGATCTACACCCCGCCGTATCTCTACCGGGACTCACGGCCCTCGCTGTCCGGCGGACCGCAGACCATCGCCCGCGGCGCCTCGGGGACCTTCACCTCGCGGAACGCCTCGACGGTCAAAAAGGTCCGGCTGATCAGGCCCAGCGCCTCCACGCATGTCACGGACGTCGACCAGCGGTCCATCGCGCTGGACTTCACCACATCCGGGGACAAGATCACGGTGACCGTACCGAAGAGCCGGACCCTGGTGCAGTCGGGGTGGTACATGCTGTTCGTGGACAACGCCCAGGGGACCCCGTCGAAGGCGGTGTGGGTGAACGTGCCGTAACGCTGCGCTGGCTCGGCCGCCTTACGACTGCGAGTTCGTTGCGGCTGAGCACGTTTCGCCCCTGGGCGCGTACGTCATGTATTCCCATTGCCCGGCGTCGGTGTCCGCCTTGGTCATCGGCTGATCCCCCGCTCGCCGGCTCAGCGTGGGGATTCTGGTTGTATGGGGCACGTCGTCAGCCCTTACCGGTTGGTGGCCACGCCCCCGGACCGGTCGCACGGTCGCGGGGGTCTGCTGACCCTGGCATCGTGCCGACAGACGAAGGCCGGAACTATCAGTCATCGCTGATAGCTCCGGCCATAGATTGACGCTACGTCAAATATGAAGCCAGGCACCATAGTTGATGAATGCCTCGGGCATCCTGCGCTTGGCTGCCTCCAGCCCGGCGTATGTCTCGCGTACCGTGGGGTGATACCGCGTCTGCTGTGGTGCCAGCTTGCGTGCCCTCAACAGGCTTTTGAACGCCGCATCCGTGCGTCCCGTCCACATCTGCGCTCGCGCCACCTCGGCGTGATGGTGTGCGAGTCGCGACGGGGGCCACCCGTCCGGGATCGTGATCTCCTGCGCGGAATGCACGGCTTCCGGATACAGGTCCAGTTCGGCCAGCACGCTGACCCGGTGGACGCCGACGTTGGTCGGTCCGAAGGACAGCCAATGCACCTTCTCGGCCGGACCGGTCCGCTCCGCGATGCGCTCTGCCTCGCTGAGGTGTCCTTCTGCCGCGTCCTTGTCCTTGTCCCGTCCAGCCAGCACGGCGGCGCCGAGGTAGAGCTGTCCCGTGACGGCATCCGTCACGCGCCCCGGCTCTGCCTGCTCGAGGGTGGCCATGCCCAACCGGACCAGCCGCTTGCCCGTCCGGTAATCGCTCGCCCGGAGATAAGCGAGTGCCCGCAAGTACTGACGCATCCCCCCCAGCACGGGGTCAGAGGCCCGCTGCGCTGCCCAGTCCATACGGTCGAGCGCCACTGTGCACAGGTCGGGGAACCCGAGTTTCGTCGTCACGTCGTACGCGGTCCGGTACGTGCTCGCGAGCAACCGCCAACTGCGGTCTGCCGGGTCCCTGTGCGCAGTTGTCGTGGCCTCGTGGATCAGGCCGGGCAGGTCGGCGGCAACCTGCTTGATGTTCGTCGCACGGACCATGGCGCACAGCCTGTCCGCGTGCGCCTCCAACTCCTCGACGGGGCGCGGAATCACGTCCGGGTCCGGGCCGAGGTCATAGATGTTCAGGGCTTCGCGAATCGGGTTGATCAGGCCGTCCAGTTGGTCCTGCCTCAGTTCTTCGAGGTAGGGCTGACCGGTCAATTCGGTGACCGCAACGGACAAGGCGCGGGCGAGTGCGCCGATCACCGAGGGACTTGGGGGCAGGATGCCCTGCTCCACCTTGGTCAAGGTGCTGTAAGAGACATGCGACAGGTCGGCCAACTCGCGTTGCGTCAACCGGCGGACCTTGCGCGTGTGCGCGATGCGTGCGCCTGTGTGCTCGTCAGTGTGCAGGGGCATACTGGTCTCCGTTCTGCATCGACACCAGAACGGTACCCCTGGCCCCGTGCCCGGGAACTGAGATCGGCCCCCGTCGCACCTGGACGGGGGCCGTTTCCTCCGGGCGTGAAGTGCGGTGATGCCGCGCGTGGACACGCCCCCGGCCGTAGGGGCTCGCCGCACCGGCTCGGACGCCTTGTGGCTGGTGGTTCGCTTCGGCTGGGTGGGCCCACGCGGTGGAGTCGCTTATCGATAGGGCCTCGTGTCCCTATGAGGTTGACGCCTTTGCCAGTTTCAGGGCGTAGGTGGGCCACCAATTGCCTGCCTTGGGGCCGCCCTTGCATTCGCCGTCGGATTCGCCGGGGCGTTTGATCCACAGGTAGGCGTCGGCCAGCGGGTCAGCCGTCTTCGTCGTCGGCGGCTCGCCCAGCGCCCGGCCCGGCGGGTTGCACCAGCGCTCGTCCGGACTGCCGCCCGTGTAGGGGCCATTGCCGTTGCGGCTGGTGTCGATGACGAAGTGCTTGCCGCCGACCTTCGCCGACAGTTGCTTGCCGTAGGCGAGGGAGTCCTCGGTGGAGTAGAAGTTGGAGACGTTGACGGCGAAGCCGTCCGCCCGGTCGATGCCGGCCCACTGGAGGGGCTGGAAGATCTGGTCGGGATGGCCCCAGCCGGCGTTGCCCGCGTCCAGGTACACCTTCGTGTTCTTCAGGGACTTCAGCTTGCCGATGGCGCCCTTGAGGAGGTCGTAGCGCTCCTCGTGGAACTCGTCCGGTGTGCAGCCGTTGACCAGGTGGAGCACGGCGTCCGGCTCCAGGACCACCGTCGCCGCCCGGTCGCCGATGCCCCGGGCGACGCCGTCGATCCAGGCGCGGTAGGCGTCACCGTCGGCGGCGCCGCCCTGTGAGTACTGGCCGCAGTCGCGGTGCGGGATGTTGTAGAGGACGAGCAGCGCCGTACGGTCGGACTCGGCGGCGGCCTCGGTGAAACCGCGCGCCTCCTGTTCCGGGTTCTCCGTGCCGATCCACTCCGCCGTCGGCTGCTCGGCGATCTTTCTGATCTGGTCGGCGTCGGCGTCCTTGCCGTCCTTCTCGTAGGCGGCGACCTGGCGGGCCGCGGTGCCGTCCGGGTTCACCCAGAACGGGTCGGCGTCCTTGGGTTGTTGGGTGATCCGGGCGCCTGCGTCGCCCGGCTTCTTCCCGTTGTCCGACGACGAGCATCCGGTGACCAGCAGTGCCGCCCCCAGCACCACCGCGGACGCCCTTGCCCGTGCCGAAGCCGGGACCCCCCTGCTGCCGTACATCCAACTCCCCCCTGGGCGCACTCCTTGCGAGGCTCAATCCTGGCATACCCGCCGTGCCGGTCACGAGGCCGCGACGGCCCTGCCGAGCTTACGGAAGGACCGGCCGGGCCGGGTGGCGGCGGGGGACATTACGCGGCGCCTCATCGGCCGGTTCCCGTCAGGTACGCCGACACCATCACGTTCGCGGCGCCCTCGCCCGCCCGTTCGGCGGCGCCGCCGCAGGTGATCAGCCGTAGCTCGGCACGGCCGGCCTCGTGCGGCCCGGCGGCCCGCCCGGCGTCGCAGCGGTCGCGCGGCAGCTCGCGTACGTCGTCCACGGTGAACTCGGCGACCGTGCCGTCGTCGCGGGCCACCCGTACCGTCTCGCCGGGCCGCAGGGCGCCGATCCGGCGGAGGACGGCGGGCCGGGTCCCGGTGTCCGCCCGGCCCACCATGACGGCGGTCCCGGCCGACCCCGGCTTGGTCCCGGCGGCGTACCAGTCCACGGCTGCGGACCGGGAGGCCGACGGCGGTCCGGCGGCGTCCTGCCCGTTCTGGCCGGCCTGCCCGTCCCGGCCGACCCGCCCGGCTTGGCCGTCCTGGCCGTCCTGGCCGCGGCCGACGACGGATGCCCGCACCCCGAGTCCGGGGATCTCCAGGCGCTGGGGCAGCGCGTCCGCCAACGGCTCGGCAGCCGTGGGCAGTTCGGGGCCGGCCGGGCGCCCCACCGCGGCCATGTCACCCGTGGCAGGACCGAACACCCCCGGCGGCACCTCGGCCGCCTCGCGGCCCCACAGCCACAGCCCGAGCAGCAGCAGCGCCCAGAACACGCCGGCGGCCAGCCGACCGGCCCCGGCGTGACGCACAGGAGGGCGCATGACGGGCGCCCTCAGTCCTTGTCGCGGCCCCGGCGGGCGCTGCGCAGCCCGACGACGACCGCGGCGAGGCCGACCAGAATGACACCGATGACCGCGTGCACCAGACCGGGGCCTGCGGAGCGTACGGCGACGGAGGCGAAGTAGGCGGTGTCGCCACCCGCCGCGTCGACCGGGGCGGAAGGCGGGGCGGCGGACGGCGCGGAGGGCGGGGCTGTGGGCGGGCCGCCGGGCCGTGCGTCGTCGGTCGGGAGCCCGGTGCCGGAGCCGTCCCCGGCGACCGTGACCGTGCCGGTGATCCGCGTACCGCCGCAGGCGATCCGCACGTCGTGGGGGCCCGCCGGGGCCGCCGGACGGATCCGGGCCCGGCCGGTGAGGACGCCGGACGAGCCGGTGAGAGTACCGGACGAGCCCATGAGGGTGGCGGACGGGCCGGTGAGGGTGCTGTCCGTGAGGAACGCGTCGGAGACCGCGGTGCCCGTGCTCGTGTCACATCCGGTGACCCGCAGGTCCACATCGGCGCCGGGGGCGGGGGCGGCCGGAGCCACCGAGACTCCGCCGCCGTCCGCCGCGTACGCCGACGGTGTGAGCGCCGCGGCGGCCAGGATCCCCGTACCGAGAGTGAGGGGTAGTGAGCCCATCGTGAAACCTCCAGTACCTGGAGGGTCCCCCGTGGGCCGTGGTCCCGCATCTTCGACGGCGTCCGACTGCGCCGTTCGGGCCACAAATGTTTCAGATGCGGTCGACGAGGTCCGCGATCGAGTCCACCACCCGGGACGGCCGGTACGGGTAGTCCTCGATGTTCTCGGGCCGGGTCAGGCCGGTGAGCACCAGGTATGTCTGCATGCCCGCCTCGATGCCGGCCAGCACATCGGTGTCCATGCGGTCGCCGATCATGGCGCTGGTCTCCGAGTGGGCGCCGATCGCGTTCAGCCCGGTGCGCATCATCAGCGGGTTCGGCTTGCCCGCGAAGTACGGCTTGCGGCCGGTGGCCTTGGTGATCAGGGCGGCGACGGCGCCGGTGGCGGGCAGCGGGCCCTCGGTGGAGGGGCCGGTCTCGTCCGGGTTGGTGCAGATGAAACGGGCGCCGCCGAGGATCAGCCGTACCGCCTTCGTCATCGCTTCGAAGGAGTACGTACGGGTCTCGCCCAGCACCACGTAGTCGGGCTCGTGGTCGGTGAGGATGTAGCCGATGTCGTGCAGAGCGGTGGTCAGTCCGGCCTCGCCGATGACGTACGCGCTGCCGCCGGGGCGCTGGTCGTCGAGGAACTTGGCGGTGGCCAGCGCGGAGGTCCAGATGTTGTCCACCGGCACGTCCAGGCCCATGCGGCTGAGCCGGGCGTGCAGGTCGCGCGGGGTGTACATGGAGTTGTTGGTGAGGACCAGGAACGGGCGGGCGGACTCACACAGCTTCTTCAGGAAGGCGTCGGCGCCGGGGATCGGCACGCCCTCGTGGATCAGTACACCGTCCATGTCGGTGAGCCAGGACTCGATGGGCTTGCGGTCTGCCATGTGCTTCGGTCTCCTGGCATGCGTACGGTCATGGGCGCCGGAACCACGGCGTACCGACGCCCCAAGAGTAAGGGCTGCCCCGAACCGGCTGGGATGGGCGGTCGGCCCACCGTGGCGACATCGTGACCGTCCACAACCCGGAGCACGCGCGCCCCTGACCTCGCCCGGCTCCGCGAGCGGGGGTGCGGGGGCTGGGAGGCGGGGGGCGGCTGCCCGGGGCGGGCGGCGCGCCAGCGTGCGCCTGGGGGCGGCAGACGCGGGCGCCACCCGGACATCACGTACCCCTGCCGAGACCGGCTCCACGCCCGGGATCCCGAGGGTGGGCAGACGACGGAGTCGGGAGGCGGGGGGCGGATGCCCCGGGGCGGGGCGGCGTAACGGCACGTGTGTCTGGGGCGGCAGACGCGGGCGCCACCCGGACATCACGTACCCCTGCCGAGACCGGCTCCACGCCCGGGATCCCGGGCGCGGGCAGACGACGGAGTCGGGAGGCGGGGGCGGATGCCCCGGGGCGGGGCGAGGCGCCAGCGTGTGCCGGGGCAGCGGGCGCGGGCGCCGCCCACACGGCACGTGCCCCTACCGAGCCTGGTTCCGCGCGTGCGGGGTGCGGAGGTTGGGAGACGACGGGGCTGGGAGGCGGGGGTCGGCTGCCCGTGATGGGACGGCACCTCCGCCTGCCTCGACCAGCTCCGCGCACGCGGGGAGTGGGAGACAGCGGTCGGCTCCCCGGGGCGGGGCAGCGCGCCAGCGTGCGCCTGGGGGCGGCGGGCCCTGCCGGACACCCGCCGACCGGGGACGGCACCGCCCCGCACCGACACTCGTGCCGGGCCGAGCGCCCGCCCGGCCCGGCAAGGGCCCCGCCTCCGGCGACACCGCCCACCCAGCCCGTAGCGCCGGACCCACTCAGGCCGTAGCGCCGGACCCACCCAGCCCGTAGCGCCGGACCCACTCAGGCCGTAGCGCCCGACCCGACCAGGCCGTAACGCCGCACCAACCCCGCGCCGTACCACCGAACCCGGCCCCTGGCACCGCCCCCGCCCGCCCCCTGGCACCGCCCCCGCCCGGCGGCCGGCGCGGTGGCCGGCGTCAGCCGTCCCGGCGTCCGAACAGGGGCGCCGGCATCAGGTGCGCCCCGCGCGACCCCGCCCCCCGCGACCCCGCCCCCCGCGCGACCCCCCGGCTTCCGCCGGCCGCGAGCCGGACCGGGGTCGCGTCGCCGGGCGTCCCCTCGCGCCGCGCCGGGCCCGCTCCGCCAGGACGGCCACCACCCCCGTACGAACTCCCCCGGCGCCCGCCGCCACGGTCCGGCCGCCCAGCAGCAGGTTGGACTTTGGTGACAGGGTTGCGAAAGTGGACGCATGACAACTGGTACGACTGGCACCCCCCTTCGCGTGGGCCTGATCGGCTACGGCCTGGCGGGCTCCGTCTTCCACGCCCCGCTGATCGCCGCCACCGGGGGCCTCACCCTCGACACGGTGGTCACCGCGAACCCCGAGCGGCAGGAGCAGGCCCGCGCCGCGTTCCCGGACGTCCGGCTCGCCGCCCGTCCCGACGAGCTGTTCGACCGCCCGGACGAGCTGGACCTGATCGTCATCGCCTCGCCGAACAGGACACACGTCCCGCTGGCCACCGCCGCCCTCAAGGCGGGCCTGCCGGTCGTGGTGGACAAGCCGCTCGCCGGGACGGCCGCCGAGGCCCGCGAGCTGGCCGTACTCGCCGAGCAGCGCGGCCTGCTGCTGTCGGTCTACCAGAACCGCCGCTGGGACAACGACTTCCTGACCCTGCGCAAGCTGCTGGCCGAGGGCGCGCTGGGCGACGTGTGGCGGTTCGAGTCACGCTTCGAGCGCTGGCGCCCCCAGCTCAAGGGAGGCTGGCGCGAGTCCGGCGACCCGGCGGAGATCGGAGGTCTGCTCTACGACCTCGGCAGCCATGTCGTCGACCAGGCCCTGGTCCTGTTCGGCCCGGCCACCCGGGTGTACGCGGAGTCGGACGTACGCCGCCCGGGCGCCGAGACCGACGACGACACCTTCATCGCGCTCACGCACGCCGGCGGCGTCCGCTCCCATCTGTATGTCTCCGCGACGACCGCCCAACTCGGGCCCCGCTTCCGGGTGCTCGGCTCCCGTGCCGGCTATGTGAAGTACGGCCTCGACCCGCAGGAGGCGGCCCTGCGCGAGGGGCGGCGGCCCGGCTCCGGCTGGGGCGCCGAACCCGAATCCCTGTGGGGCCGGCTCGGTTCGGGCGAGTCCCCGCTCACCGGCGGCGGCACCCCCGTACCCACCCTGCCCGGCGACTACCCGGCGTACTACGCCGCAGTGGCCGACGCCCTGACCGGCGCCGGCCCCAACCCGGTCACCGCGCACGCGGCGGCCGAGGCCCTCGACGTACTGGAGGCGGCACGTCGCTCCGCCCGCGACGGCGTGGCGGTGACGCTGTGAGCCATCACCCGCGCGTCACCCCGCGTTCCACACCCGAACTGACCCCTAGCATCGAGGAGTTGGAGGCGCAGGAACGTCGGCTGGTGTTCCGCCGGTTCAGCTGCGAGGACGCCTGGGCGCTCGGCTCGCTGCTGGTGGAGCTGGCCCGGGAGCGGCAGGCCCCGGTGGCCGTCGACATCCATCGCGCGGGCCAGCAGCTCTTCCACGCGGCGCTGTCCGGGGCCACCCCCGACAACGACGCGTGGATCGCCCGCAAGCGCCGCGTCGTGGAACGCTACGGCGCCTCCTCCTATCTGGTCGGCGCGCGCTTCAGGGCCAAGGGCACGACGTTCGAGGAGTCCTCCCGGCTCGACCCCGATGTGTACGCGGCGCACGGCGGCTCGTTCCCGATCACGGTCGCGGATGTGGGTGTGATCGGCGCGGTCACCGTCTCCGGCCTGCCACAGCTCCAGGACCACCGTCTGGTGGTGGAGGCGCTGGAGCGGTTCCTGGGCCATTAGCGCGCCCCGGGACTATCCCGAGGCTTCCTCCGGTTGAATCGCCGTAACGGACAGCGATCATGGAATGACACCCACCCGGAGGGAACGGAACATGAGCACCGCCCTGAAGGAAAAGGTCGGCCGGTACGGCATCTGGAGCCTGGGACTGCGCTCGGAGGAACCGGGCCTGCGCGCCGAACTCGCCGAGGCCGCCGCCGAACTGGAACAGCTCGGGTTCGGCGCGGTCTGGCTGGGCGGCAGCAGCGCCCCCCGGCACGCCCTGCCGCTGCTTGCGGCCACCTCCCGGCTCACCGTCGGCACCAGCATCCAGAGCATCTGGGACTACGACGCCGACACCAGCGCCGCGGGCTTCGCCGAGGTGGAGTCCGCGCACCCGGGCCGTTTTCTGCTCGGCCTCGGGGTGAGCCACGCCAAGCTCGCCGAGCAGTACCGCCGCCCGTACTCGGCCCTGGTCGCCTATCTGGACGCGCTGGACGCGGCCGGGGTGCCCGCCGGGCGCCGGGTCCTGGCCGCGCTCGGCCCGAAGACCCTGGAACTGTCCCGCGCTCGGGCGGCCGGCGCCATCCCCTATCTGGTCACCCCCGAGCACACCGCGCAGGCCCGCCAGATCCTGGGCGAAGAGGCCCTGCTGGCACCGGAGTTCAAGGTCGTCCTGGAGACCGATCCGGACCGTGCCCGAGCCCTGGCCCGGGACAGCCTCGCCATGTACCTCGCCCTGCCCAACTACACCAACAGCTTTCTGCGGCTCGGCTTCACCGAGGACGACCTGCACAACGGCGGCAGCGACCGGCTGATCGACGCGCTGTACGCCTGGGGCGACGAGTCCCGGATCCGCGAGCGCATCACCGCCTTCCACGAGGCGGGCGCCGACCATGTCGCCCTCCAGGTGATCGACGCCACCCCCCGCAACGCCCTCCCCCGATCCTCCTGGCGCACCCTGGCCGCCCTCCTCAACCAACGCACCTAACGGCACCCCCAAGGTGGCGCAAGGAACCGAGCGCCCAACCACCCACAACCCGAACCCGAACAACTGCCAGCTTCCCCCCGTGGGGGCCCGATCCGCAGCCCGGCCGCGTCCAGCACGGGCAGGTCGCCGCCCTCCGCGGCGGCCCGGACCCGGCCGAGCGCGGCCTCGTCGACGAGCAGCGTCCCGTCGAGGTCGTCGGCGAACCCCGCCAGGATCCTCGATCGCCGGCACCCGTGACCGGTGGGCGCGGCCATCGGAGGACTGGTCGATCCTCCAAGGCCGCCGTCCGTCCGCAACACCCGGTTCACATACTGGACCCACCCGGCGCCTACACCCAGCCACCGCCCACACCCGCCGCCCACCAATGGAGCAAACCTCGGCCGTCAGGCTATGGGGTCGGGCCGGTCGGCGGGGACGGCGCGGCGCGGCGGGTAGCCCGGGTTGAGGAAGAGCGAGGGGAACGACGCCGAGTAGGTGCGCCCGTCGGTGTTGGACGATGTTCGGCATTCCTCTCGCCGAAATGGGGTTCGAGGTTCCCCGGCATCGCGTGACGGTTCCCGCGCCAGTAAGCGACGCTGGAGACGTGAAGCGGAGGACGTTCGTCGCTGACGCCGGGGCGCTCGCAGCAGCAGCACTTGTTCCTGCCCGCCCTGGGCCACGGATCGGCACAACCGATATTGCACGGCTGCGCACGAGACTCGATGGCTTGTATGAGACCGACCACACTTCGGGCAGCGTGCCTGCCATGACCCAAGCGCGCCGGACCGAGGACGAGATCACGGGCGCGCTCGGCGCCTCGTCGTACACCAGCCGCGTAGGGCGGGAGTTGCAGACGATGCTCGCCGAACTGCACGGCCACCGCGCCTGGTACGGCTACGACGGCGGGCACACCGATCAGGGCCGCGCCGCCTGTATGGAGGCACTTGCAGCGGCGCAGCTTGTCGACAACCCGCTGCTACAGGTCTCTGTACTGGAGACGCTCGTACTCCTTGCAATCAAGGCGGAGCGCGCGTGGGAGGCGGCAAGCGCGGTCGAGACTGCCTACCTACTCGCCACCCGAGCGGGAGCCGGTCACACCGTCCACCTGGTCATCGCACTGCGCGACGCCAACGTAGCCACGCACACGGGAGATCTGGCAGGTGCGCGCCGTGCCCTGAGCCGAGCTGTCAGTTACCAAGGGCGCGCAGACACCGACTCGGAGGTACCCAACTGGGCAAAGTTCGTCGGACCGTTCGAGGTGGACTACGCCACTGCCGACATGTACATACGAGCCGAGCAGCCCGAACGTGCAGTGCCGTTCCTGCGTGCCGCCGTGCGCGGCATCGGTGGTGACCTCGCCCGCAACAGTGCCTCGTATCGGGTGAAACTCGCGGGTGTGCTCCTCGATGCCGGGGAGGTCGATGAGGCGTGCGCGGAGATGAGCGCCGTACTGGACGCGTGTGGCGGGATCTCCTCGCCACGACTACTGGCCAAGATCCGGTCCTTTCAGCGCGCTGCCGCCCGGGTGGACAGCACGGCAGCCCATGAGTGCGGCGAACGTATCCGCGAGACCGTCCTAGGGGGCGCCACATGACGCAGAACGGAACCATCACGGTCGAGGGCCTGAACGGGCATGCCGCCCAGCAGGCCGAAGACGCGTTTCCGGCTGGTCTACGCCGAGGTGTTCGCCGAGCCGCCCTACAACGAGAGCGAGAGGGACGTCACAGCCACCTTTCAGCGCTTCCGCTCACAGACCCGCAAAGCCACCTTCCGCGCCACCCTGGCCCGCAGCGAGGGCGGCGAACCCGTCGGCATCGCCTACGGCTACCCGCTCACCGCAAACACGGGATGGTGGGATCAGCTCACCGAGCCGGTGCCTGACGACCTGCGCCGCGAAGACGGACACCGAACCTTCGGGCTCATGGAACTTGCCGTGCGCAAACGGTGGCGCGGGCAGGGCGTCGCTCGGCGGCTGCACGAAACGCTGCTCGACAGTGTCGAGGTCGATCGGGTGCTGCTCAATGTCCACCCCGGGAGCAAAAGCGGCGTCGGCTGCGTACCGCGCGTGGGGATATCGCAAGGTGGGCGAGGCCCGCCCGTGGGAGGGCGCGGACCTGCATGACGTGATGCTGCTCACCCTGCGGTAACCCGCTCGCGCGCGGAGAAGGGCGCGACCGGTCGCGTGCCGACACCGGACCGCTGAGCGGGGCACGACGGGGACGCGGGGGACGCTGCTTGCGCCCCCAGGCATCCCCTGGTCATCCCCGGAGACGACAGCGCCCCGGATCATCGCTGGCCACCCGTGCGAGGGCGTACGACGGCCCGAGCAGCGCCGAGCCGAGACAGTGCCGATCCACGCCGACACGGTGCGTGCACTCATCGACGCGGCCCCCGGCCGGTACCGCGCCTTGGTGACCGTTGAGTTTTCCGGTCAGGGAACTTGATCACCGATAGAGCACGGCGCGTTCGACCGTGGTCCATGTCGTGCTGGTGACCACGTACAGTGCGGCGGCCAGCGGGACCACGGCCACGGTCAGCAGGGTGAAGTACGACAGGAACGGCATGACCCGGCCGACCGCCGCGAGCCCGGGGGTCTGCCCGGTGCCGGCCGGCGCGGCGGCCGGCACCGGCGCGTCGGCCGCGGTCATCCGCTTCGTCCGCAGGTAGTTGAAGGTCGCGACGGCGGTGACGACGGCGAACAGGCCGAGGTAGACGGTGCCCGCCGCGCCGAACGGGCCGCCGTCGGCGAGGGCGTCCGCCCACCGTCCGCCGAGCGGCGCGGCGAACAGCTCGTGCGTGAGCAGCCCGTTGGCCCGCCCGCCGATCGTCGCGCTGGAGAAGAGGTGGTAGAGGAGGAAGAAGGCGGGCAGCTGCAACAGGCTGGGCAGACAGCCGGACAGCGGTGACACCTTCTGCTCGGCGTGCAGTTCCAGCACGGCCTGCTGGAACGCACGCGGGTCCTTGCCGTGTTTCTCGCGCAGCTCGGCGATCCTGGGCTGGAGCGCGGCCCGGGCTCGCTGTCCGCGCGCCGCCGCCCGGGACAGCGGATGCACCAGCAGCCGGACGAGCGCGGTGAACAGGACGATCGCGGCGGCGGCAGCGGAGGCGTGGAAGAACGGTCGGAGCAGTTCGGCGAGCTGCTCGACGAGGGTGGCGAAAACGGACATGGGTGAGCCCTCCGTGGGGTCTCGTCGTGCCGGGGTCGGATGTGCGTGGCGGCATGACGACCCGCGCGGGGTCACGTATGGGTCCGGATGTCCGGGTGTCTGGGTATGTCCGGGTGTCCGGTTGGGCCCTACGCGGTGGTCGCCGGGAGGGCGTGCCCGGGCGCCCTGGGCCGTGGCCGGCCCGCGGCGTCGGGGTCCCGCTGCGGCAGGAAAGCCGTACGGCGGGCCCGGTCACGGATGGCCGTACGGACCCGGGTGGTTGGTATGGCGGGGACGCAGCGGGCGGCGATCAGAGCGCAGACGGCGAGCGCGGACGCGGCGGCGGCGGTCGCGGCGAGCGCGACCGTGGCGGACAGTGCGCCGGTGTCGAGCAGGGCGACTTCCAGCAGCAGAAGCAGAAGGACGGCGGCGGGACGCAGGGTGGACCAGCTGCGGACCATCGATCACCCTCCCCTCGCGCGCTCATGCGTTGCCGTGTCGCCGTTCGGCTCAGGCGTGCCGTGCTGATCGGTTATACCCGATCCCCTTGCTGCACCCGATCCTCCGCCCGCTCGGGTTCCCGTCCCTGCCCTGGCTCCCCCGGCTGACCGGGCTCGATCACCAGGGGCTCCAGCAGCCGTTTCGGCTTCAGCAGCGCCCGGCTGACCGGATCGGCCGGGTCGGGGTCGAGTCCGGGGCCCGGCACGATGACAACGTCCCCGACGGGCACGACAGTTCCGCAGGCCGGGCATTCGCCGTACGGCCCGAGTTCCGTACCGCAGTCCACGTGCTCGAACGCGCGCAACTGCCTGTCCATGAAGTGCTCGCGGCCCCACAGGGCGAGGGCCCGCAGCGCCGGCCACAGCGCGATGCCGCGCTCGGTCACGACGTACTCGTCCCGCGGCGGCGACTCCTGGTAGCGGCGCCGGTCGAGGATGCCCTCCTCGGTCAGCGCCTTGAGCCGGGCCGACAGGACGGCGCGCGGGATGCCGAGGTGGCCGAGGAAGTCGTTGTAGCGCCGGACGCCGTAGATCGCGTCGCGGACGACGAGGAGCGTCCAGCGTTCGCCGACGATCTCCAGCGCGCGGGCGATGGAGCACTCCTGTGTCACGTAGTCCTTGCCCAGTGCCATGGACACCACCTTAGCCACTTTCCGACACCTTGGTTCAATGACCGAATCGACAGTGTTACGGTAACGCACATGGCTAGGTTCAATGAAAGAACCCTCATGGGCGCGACCTCCCGGAGTACCCCGCCCAGCACACACACGGCGCACGCGGCGGACTTTGCGCACTCTGCGGACTCGGCGGACTCGGCGCGCCCTGCGGAGTCGGCGGACTCTGTGGAGTCGGCGGACTCTGTGGAGTCGGCGGACTCTGTGGAGTCGGCGGACTCTGTGGAGTCGGCGGACTCTGTGGAGTCGGCTGAGTCTGTGGAGTCGGCTGAGTCTGTGGAGTCGGCTGAGTCGGCCCCGCGCTCCCGCCCGACCGCCACCCTGGTTCTGACCAGCGCCGCGACCGCGGTGTCCCTGATGACGTACACGGCGCCGATGGTCACGCTGCCGGACACCGCGGCGGCCCTGCACACCCCCCTGTCCGCCCAGGCGTGGCTCCTGAACGGCGCCCCGCTGGGCCTTGCCGCGCTGCTCCTGGTGGCCGGCAGCCTCGCCGACGACTACGGCCGCCGCCGGGTCTTCCTCTCCGGCACGCTGGCCCTCGGCATCGCCACGGCCCTCGGCGGGCTGGCGACGTCGACCTGGGCCTTCACCCTGGCCCGTGTCGCCCAGGGCGCGGCGAGCGCGGCGCTCCTGGCGAGCGGCCTCGGCCTGCTGGTGGCGGCGTTCCCGAGCCCGCGCGGGCGGCTGCACGCGACCGGTGTGTGGGGCGCGTTCGTGAGCGGCGGCATCGCGGCCGGCCCGCTGGTCTCCGGCGCGCTGCCCGACTGGCGGGTGGCGTACGGCGTCCTGGGCGCGGCGGCCCTGCTCGTCGCGGGGCTGGGCGTCCGCGTACTGTCCGAGTCACGCTCGCCCAGGGGCGGCCGGCCGGACACCGCCGGGGCCACGGCCTTCGGGCTGGCGCTGGTCGCCCTGGTCGCGGCGCTCACCCTGGGCCGGGACGGCTGGCTGCGGGCGCCGGTGGGACTGCTGCTGGCGGCGACCGTGGTGCTGGTGGGGATCTTCACGGTCGTGGAACGGCGGGTACGCACCCCGATGATCGACCTCGGTCTGCTGCGCAGCCCCCGTTTCCTGGCGTCCTCGGCCGGCGGCCTGTTCACCGGGCTCGCGGTGATAGGTCTGTTCAGCTATCTCCCGGCGCTGATGCAGCAGACGCTGCATCTGTCGCCGATGGACACGGCATGGCTGTTCCTGCTCTGGTCCGGACTGTCCTTCGCGGTGGCGCTCCAGGCGAAGCGCCTTTCCGGACGCGTGTCGCCGCGCGGCCAACTGGTGGTCGGCTTCCTGCTCCACGCGGTCGGCGTGGTCACGATGCTGGGCGCGGTGGACGCGGACTCCTGGGTCCGGCTGCTGCCGGGGCTCATGCTCAGCGGGGCGGGCAGCGGTCTGCTGAACGCCGCGCTTCCGCTGCTGGCGGTGGAGTCGGTACCGGTCGAGCGGGCGGCGATGGGTTCGGGCGCCCAGCAGACGTTCCGCTACATCGGCTCCTGCGCGGGCGTGGCCCTGACCATCGCCCTGGCCACGTCCTCCGGCGCGGGCCTGTCCCACGGCGCGGACGTGGCCATGACGGTATCGGCCGGCCTGGCACTGGCGGGCGCGGCGAGCGTACTGGCACTGCGGGAACGGGGGTGACCGAAGCCGCGCGATCAACAAGCGGGACGGTTCGGCGGGCGGCGACCGGTAATGGGGGCGGTGCCCGCGGAGGAACCGCGCGGCCGGGGGTCCGTGCCGCGGGGGGTCCGTGCCGCCGGGGATCCGCGCCGCAGGGGGCCCGTGCCCGCGGGACGCCTGCCCGCCGCGGCTCCGCACCCGCCAGGGGCCCGCGCCCACGGGGGTGCCCGCCAGGGGTCCGCACCCTCCGGGGGAACGCCCCCGTGGGCCCGCCGCGCCTTCGCGCCCCGACCGTCACCGGGACCGCGGTCGCGTCGACAGCAGCTTCCCCCACACCACCATCCGGTACCGGGAGGTGAACTCCGGGGTGCAGGTGGTCAGGGTGATGTAGTGGCCCGGCTCGACATAGCCGTACCGGGGCCTGACGACCGAGCGCGGTACCGGCCGTAGGACACCCGCGTCACGTGCCGACGTCCGCGGCAGGATCGTGTCGACGGCGTACGTGTACGTCGCCGCGCCCGTCGCCACCTCGATGGTGTCCGCGGCCCGCAGCCGGGGCAGTCGACGGAACGGCTCCCCATGCGTGTTCCGGTGCCCGGCGAGCGCGAAGTTGCCCGCCTGGCCGGGCTGTTGGGTGCCGGGGTAGTGGCCGACGTATCCCTTGTCGAGCACTTCCCGCCTGTCGATGCCCTCGGCGACCGGCACCCGCAGCCCCAGCCGCGGAATGCTCAGCACGGCGTACGCCTGGGAGCGGCCGGGCCGGGACGCACCGGCGGCGGTGTACGACCGCTGCCCGGCCGTGGCGCCCGACGGGCTCGCCGACGGCGCGGACGACGCGGTCGGCGCCGCCGGGCCCGTGCCGAGGTCCGCGGGGCCGCCGGCGTCCCACTCCCGCTCCAGCGCCTCCACCTTCCGCTCGGCCCCCTGTCCGGCCTCCCGGTTCGTCCACCACAGCTGGTGCACGACGAGCAGCAGCAGGACGACCCCGACGGTCACCAGGACCTCGCCCCCGCCCCACAGCACCCGCCGACGACAGGCACGCCGCCACCGCGTGCCGTCGGCCACGACCGGCACCCCACGCACACCGAAAGCCCGCATACACCACCCGCCTCCCACCGCGCCCACTCTCAAGGCCACTGCCCACACCGGCACCACCGGCGCCACCGGCACACGGAAGTCGCCGCACCACTGGCGCCACCGGCACACGGAAGTCGCCGCACCACTGGCGCCACCGGCACACGGAGGTCGCGCACCAGCGACGTCACCGGCACCACCGAAGCCGCCCGCACCACCGAAGCCGCCCGCGCGCCCGCACCCCCGCACCGCTCCCGCCCCCGCGACGCCCGCACGATAGGCGCACCACCGCCAACCCACCAGAGCCCCACCCCAACTACCCGCACCCCACTACCGAAACCACCCCCCACCACCGAAGCCACCCACACCACCGACATCACCGGCACCGCCGAATCCGCCCCCGGCCCGCCCGGCCCGGCGGCCTGACCATCGGCGCGGGCCTCGGCTACCGGTCCCCGCCGTACGCCGGCGCCGCGCTCACCCTGGCCGGCCTGGCGGTGCCGACGTACGCGGCACACACCCCACCCCGCCCGGCACAGCGGCAGGCCCTCGACGACCGCCACCTCACCCCTCCCCGCACCTTGCCCCCTCCGCCCTCCTCATACCGGTCCCCGGGCGCCCGCATACCGGTCCCCGGGCGCCCGCCCTCTGCCTCGGCCATCGGCAGTACGGTGTCCCCCATGCGCCCCGACACGCCTGCCGAGAACGTCGACCACACCGCCGAAGCGGCACGCCTGGAACGGGCCGTCGGCCTGTATCCCGAGGACGCCGAGGCCCTGCTCCTCCAGGCCGCGGCCCACCTGGAACTCGCCGGCGACCGTCCCGCCGCGACCGCGCTCTACGACCGCCTGCTGTCCGCCCCGGCCCCTCTGGAGGCCCCCCACCTGGTACGGGCCCTGAAGGCGGCCAACCTCTGGGAGTACGGCCACGAGGCGGAGGCCCGCGCGATCATCGAGGGAATCCGCACCGCCGCCCCCCGGGACCCGGCACCCTGGGTGATCGTGGCCGAGGCCCTCGAATCCCACGACGAGCTGGAAGCGGCCCACGACGCGTTCACGCAGGGCGCGACGCTGCTCCTGACGGACGTCCCGCAGCCCCCGTACGCCGCGCACCCCCTCCTCTTCGGCCGCCACCGCGTCCGCCGGATGCTGGGCGCGGCCCACGACGACTGGGACACCCTGGCCGACACCCTCCACTCCTCCTCGGTGTCCCTGGACGAACTCCACGACCCCAAACGCGTGTGGTCCCTCGGCTCGGACAACCCGGCGGAGCTGGAGGCCGAGATCTCCCGCCTCCGCGCCGAACTCGACACCCACCGCGAGACCCTGTCCCGCCCGTTCCCGGTCGCGGTCCTGCACTGGCCGGCCACGGAACTGTCCGAACTGCTGGCCGCCTACCCCTCCCTCACCACCGAGTACCCGTCCCACGAACAGCACCTGACGACCATAGAGTCCGCCCTTCGGGAACTGGCCTCCTCCGGAACGGCCAACCTGGGCATCGTCACAGGCACGGTCCCCTCCTACGAGGCCTTCGCAGCATCGGAGGGCTCGTCCCCGAACGACGTGACGCTACTGCCGCAGTACGCAACGACGCTGGCGGCGAGGGGGAGGGCGGTGGCTTGGCCGCCAGAGAGAGGGGCGGGGTGCTGGTGCGGGACAAGGCAGAACTACGAGGAGTGCCACGGCACTGAGGTATGAGCCACCCGGCCATGAACGAGTCGACGGTGGAATGGGCCCAGCGTGTATCGAGCCAGGCGAGAGCCCTGAACAAGTAACCGTGCGCGAGACTCTCGAAGAGGTCGGCATACATGTGACCGCGCTCAAGTTCCTCGGAGAACGGGTCCACTCCAAGACCGGTCGGAGCATGTCGTACGTGGCCGTAGTCGTAGAGTCCGGAAGCCCTTACGTCGCAGACGACGAAGAGATGGCCGAGGTCGCATGGGTCAGACTTACCCAAATCACCGAGTACGTGCCGTACGGCCTCTTCGGTCCGGTGCAGGCTCATCTCGACGCTACGCTGAGCCGGTGACGCCTTGTCCGTGAACCGCCAGTGATCGGATGCCATCGCACCTGACCTGCGCAAGCCCGGGGCGTTGGTGCACTACCCAACGTGAGTGCCAGCACTGTCAGGAAGCCATGCCTCGAATCCCACAGGGCGGCACTTCACAATCAGGACCCGAAATCGATTAGCGTGGATCATCGCCCCGAACCGACGACCCAACACGTAGGACACCATGTCGCGCAGGAAAGCAACAGAGGAGCCACGACCCTGGACACCGCCTCCAGGTTCCTGGGCTTCTTCGGAGGCGAAACGGCGCAATATGCAAGCCGTGCGCAGCCAAGACACCAAGCCGGAGATACTGGTCCGCCGACTCGTCCACGCCAACGGCCTGCGGTATCGCGTTGCGCAAAGGCCCGTCCCGGACCTGCGGCGGACCGCCGACATGGTGTTTCGCCCAGGCAAGGTCGCGGTGTTCATTGACGGCTGCTACTGGCATGGATGCCCCGAGCACTACGTCTCTCCGAAGACCAACCCGGACTATTGGTCAGACAAGGTTGTTCGCAACGTCGCACGCGACCGAGACACAGACAGCCAGCTCAAGGAGGCGGGCTGGCTAGTCCTCCGGTTCTGGGAACATACCCCTGCGGAGGAGACTGCGGCAAAGATCATCGAGGAGGTACGGCGGAGGCGGCAACACGGCTCCTGAGAGACCGCTCCCCCCTCCTCCGCACGATGAAGCCGCAGGCAGGAACGAATGTCAGTGCGGTCGTTTACTCTCTCATCAGCATCGTCTGGATGGGGAGGGATGACCTTGCTGGGCAACGAGACCCTGACATCACTCGAGATCTGCGCAGGGGGAGGGGGACAGTCCATAGGGGTTGAGCAAGCCGGCTTCCAGCACGTTGCGCTCGTGGAGCGCAAGGCAGAAGCGTGCGAGACTCTCCGTCTCAACCGCCCGTCCTGGCAAGTGATTGAGAAGGATCTACGGGACTTCGAGCCGGAGCGGGACGCCGGGCTCACCGCCGTCGATCTCCTTGCGGGCGGCGTGCCATGCACGCCCTACTCCATAGCCGGGCATCAGAAGGGTTCCGACGACGAACGCGATCTCTTGCCCGTGGCACTGAGGCTCGCCAAAACTTTGCGCCCACGCGCAGTATTGCTTGAAAACGTGAAGACTCTGGCCAGGAGTAGGAATTTCGCTCCCGTCCGGAAGAACATTACAAGCGAACTCGAAAATCTAGGTTACTCAGTAGATTTCAAGGTATTGGACGCCAAGGATTTTGGAGTCTCCCAGACTAGGCAGCGAACCCTGATCGTGGCCATCCGAGACGGCCGCGAGAAGTTTCAATGGCCAATGGGTATCTGGGAACTCCCTCGAACTGTGGGCGAGGTATTGAGGGAATCTATGAAATCCAGAGGCTGGCCGGGAGCCGACGAATGGGCCCGCCTCGCAAATGACATCGCTCCAACACTGGTCGGCGGCTCAGAAAAACATGGAGGCGGCGACCTCGGACCGGATCGCGCCAAGAGGCGGTGGGCCGAGCTAGCCGTTAACGGGGACTCGACCGCAGAGTTGGTACCAGGCCCAGACTTCGTCCTCCGACATGGTATCGGCAGAGGAGGTTGGAAGGGCTACCCGAAGCTCACCCCTCAGCAGGTCGCACTGCTGCAAGGCTTCCCGGCTGATTGGAAGTTCGCGGGGAGCCGGACAGCTCAGTACAAGCAGATCGGCAACGCCTTCCCGCCGCCGGTGGCACACGCTGTCGCGTCGTCCATAGCCGAGGTTCTCCGCGAGCCCCCGGCTGCCGAGGCTGCCTAGATGCCAGTCACGCCCACCACGGCAAGCGGTACACTGCTTGCGCTCGGCTGGCGGCCGAGGAAGTTCGGCGAGTCTGTATTCTGTCGGCCATGACCGCCCGCACCACTGCCACGATCAACGTCGTCGACCTGTTTGCTGGCTGCGGCGGCTTCACTCAAGGCTTTCACTCGTACAAGCCCGCTCCAGGCCAGGCCTCTCCGTTCCGCTCGGTAGCGGCCGTGGAGTTTGACAAGGCTGCCGCCTCCACGTACGCAGCGAACTTCGGCGAGGGCCAGGAAGAATCTTGCGAGGTCTTCGCTGACGACATCAAGAAGTGGGACCCATCCCCATATAAGGGAAATGTAGACGTAATACTCGGGGGGCCACCCTGCCAGGGGTTTTCCGGACTGGGTGACGAGAACCCACTTGACCCGAGAAATAAACTGTGGCGCGAATACGTTCGAGTAGTTGCGGCAATCGAACCCAAAATCTTCGTCATCGAAAATGTAGACCGCTTCTTTAATTCACCCGAATATCGGGCCCTTCTCGCCTCGAACAAGAAGGGGCTGCTGCGACGCTACAATCTCACAGCTCGGAGCGTCTTGAACGCGGCTGACTTCGGTGTCCCCCAGGCTAGAAAGCGCGCCATCGTTATCGCAACACATAAAGACCTTCCGGCACTGGGGAGCCCTGATCCAACACACGAGCGGACCCCACAGGGGGATCCGACGCTATTCGATGCACCCAGCCGACTACCGTGGGCGACCGTCGAAGAGATCTTCACAAAGAGCCCAGAGGAGCCGCTAACGAATTCCCTCCCGTCAAGGGAAGCAGATATTCTCGGCTACAACATCCCTGGCATATACCGGACGAGTGAACTCCACATCGGGAGGAGTCCAACAGCCCTCTCGCTTGCTAGATACGACGCGATTCCGCCGGGTGGAAACCGCAAGGATCTACGCGGAAAAACGACGATAATCAACGGCGAGGAAGTATCCCTTTCAACGGAAAGTTGGGACCGTCACAACAGCGGCACCGGAGACGTAATGGGTCGGCTGCGCATCAACGCACCATCCGTTACAATCCGGACGGAGTTCTTTAAGCCCGAGAAGGGTCGCTATCTCCATCCATCTCTCAACCGTCCGATCACGCACTACGAAGCTGCTTTGATTCAAGGATTCCCCGAAGAATACAAGTGGTGTGGCTCTAAGCTGCAAATTGCCAGACAGATTGGAAACGCCGTACCGATCGGGCTAGCCGAGCAATTGGCTAAGCACATTCACTACCATCTGGCTGCGAACAACGCTATCTGAGCGGAAAGCACTGTGTCGGCGCTTCGAGGGGATCGAAGCGCCGACACATGGTGTTGTCTCGGCCCAGATCTACTGAGCGTTTGCCCTGCTGCCGAACAACCCGCCGCCCTGCGTCAGGATGCGCTGCTCGACATTCACCAGGCCGAGGAGAGCAGAAGATAGCGCCACTGGCTCCAGAAGACGTTCAACGTCCTCTTCGCTGATCACTTCTGGCTTGTCACCATTGCTACCTACCACGGTGCCATTGAGCCTCTGCGCGTGCACGACATGGGCGACTGCTTCCTCACCATACACCCTGTGAATCAGCTCTTGGATTTGCTTCGGATCAGCCTTCGGCCACACGTTATCGACCCAGTAGTTGCACTCCTGGACGAAGACGGGGTGCGTCTCATTCAGAAAGACAACCCCGTGGGAAACCAGCCCGTCTGACAGCGTCATACTGTCGTTCTGGTCATATCGGGCGAGGAATTTAGCCTCGTCCGATTCGAATTTCCTCCACTGGAATGCCGGGAACCCGCCCTTGGCACGCGCTGGCCGTCCAGGCGCACTTCCACCGACGGCGGGGATCAGTACTTGCCGGGGCCCCGTGCTGCCGCCAACCCCGCCAGGCGTTCCCTTGCCACCACTATTGCGAGTGGTTCGCTGGCTGCCCGGAATTCCCGCGGTCGCGCCGTGCGGGAATCCCATTACGAGGCCTGCCGCCGATGAAAGAACCCTCGACGCCTTGAATCGGGGGTTCAGCCGGTCCAAGATCCTCGAAAGATTCTTGGCCATCGACGCATCGCTCTGTCCTCGGTTCCCGGATCGCGCCTCATCCCGCACGCGTGCAAGTTCCTCAGGGAAGCGTGCGAAGAACGCATCCCCCCACTGGTCCCAGGGGAGATCGACACCTCCCTTGGCCATGAGCATGTTCCGGGACGCGTGGCTGATGACGCCCCACTCCATCGGCCGGCTGTCGCTGTAGACAGGAGGATGCAAGACCAACCAGGTACGGCTCCGAATCTCGTCGGTGATACCGAATTGCCGATACCGGCTCTTAGCGGAGTCCGCATGGTAGAGCTCGCCGCGGTAGTCAACAGCAACGACTGGGCGCTGGTTGACATAGTCCCGAGACCCCTTGACCGGGGCATCTGGTTCAGGCACATAGAACCACTCGGCTTCTGTGCCATGTTCGTCGACTACTACAGTCCCGGTGAGCTCAGTTTTCGGGATGAAGTGCCGCAGCCCGTATACTCGCCGGGGCCGCCACACCATCTCCTGGCCGCCCGGCAGAACTACGGTCTTGTCTTTGCTGGCGCGCCTCTCTTCACTCTTGCGCTCGTACAGGTCAAAGACCGTGGTTTCGATCGGTGCACCGTTTCGTTCAGGTACTTCGAGAAGGCGCCCATTGAGGTACCTGATCAGCCCATCAACGTTCTCGTTACGGGCCGGTTCCGGATCCCCCTGCCAAGTATTCGATTCCGCCGACTGGCCCAGCAGTACCATGATGGTGCCGGTTTCCATCCAATCGGGCCGGATGGCACCCCAGTCGCAACCGTGCTCCTCGTCGTTGAAGGGCCTGGGCGTGGACAGATAGGAGACGAAATCCCCGTCCTCGTCCTGCGCTGCCCATTCCTTCAGGGCGTAGTTGCCCTGCTCATCCCGATAGATCCACAGCATGGCCCCCTCGGGGTTGTTCCGGGTGTAGCTGATGACTACAACTCCGTAGGGATTCCATGGCAGCACTGCGGACTTGAAACCTTGCCCGAAGTTCTGGTCCATCCCGATCGGCTTGCCACCGCCGCCGAAGGTGGTGAGAAAGATCTTGAGGTCGTCGGGCTCCATGCCCTCGCCGTTGTCCATGATCGTCCGACGCCGGACACCAAGCCGCTCCGCAGCCTGTTCCTCAATCCCGAACTGGATGATCGATGCGTGGCTCTCCTCAGAGTTCTTCCACGCTTCTCTGGCCCACTGGTAGGGGCCGCCTGCCTCGTACGCTTGCCGGATGAGTTGATGTGTTGCTTCCGTCGGCACATGCACGTACCTGGGCATGTCGAACTCTCCCTTCCCCCTAGAGCCGTAGCCCTAGAAGCTTCAGCAAGAGCGAACGCCCTTGCCAAGAGAGCACCATAGCCTCAGGCGTCCTCCTTTGCGTAGAGTTTTCGCGATGTCAGGGCACGTCAGCTCTCGCGAGCTTGACCGAGGATCAGCAGCTGCTCCCGCTCCGATGCACGCAGCCATGTGTAGGCGTTCAGGCCAGCCCGGGTGCGCCGAGCGATCTCGTCAATGCGTCCGAGGACGTGTCGTATCGCCTCGGCCCCCCTCACGCCGACCGGAGGCTCCAGTTCACTCCATGTGAATCTGTTCGACGCGAGGACGAGGTCTTCCTCCACGGCAACCGTCAGCAGGAACTCCCCGCGAGTCGGGCCGTTCGCGAGTGGCATCACCTCCACTCCGTCCAGGAACCCTGCTTCACTCGCGATCCGACAGATCACCCGAATCGAATCAGGTTCGGGGCGGACGAAGTTGAAGTCCTCGACCAACCCGGAAGCTCCGATTCCGTTCTCGCGTGTCACGAGAGTTGCCCTGACGCCGCCTTAAAGCAGGACTGCGCCTGGTCGAGGATGGAATCCGGGTCCAGACCATGAGCCGCAACCCAGTGCAAGAGATCGGCAATCAGCCCGACCGCGCCGTCGCCACCTTCAACCACAGGGGGCACTCCGGGACTCCCAGGGCAGCAGACCTGTTTGCCGTACGCAGTGAGCAGCTCATCGGCACGGGAAACGCGGCGATCCGAGATGTGACCGTGCGGCGTTGTGAGCGTTGTCACCAACTCGCACCAGATGGCCTTCCCTTCCGAAATGAGGCGAACGCCCCACCTTTCGGACACCGCGTCGATCAGAGTGAGGCCCCTTCCGTCCTCCGCATGGTCGTCCGATTGGACTGCCATCGGGAGTTGGTTCGCGAACGGGTCCTGTACCTCCAAACGAAGATTCGTGCCCGCCATGGAGACCGCCAGCGTCGCCGAAACGCCGAAGCCGACGTGCTTGATCACGTTGGTGGCCAGTTCGCTGACGCAGAGCTGAGCAGGTTCCACCATGCCGATCAGGCCCCAATGGCCGAGATGCTGACGGATGATCCGCCGCAATGCAGGCACCTCGTTCGGCCTCGCCTCGAACGGAATCTGCAACTCCGAGCGCGGCAGGCAGTTGTCGTGATTCACGCGCAACCTCCTTGGTTTCAGGTCCGTGACACGCAGCTCACGAAGCGAGCAGTGGCCTGTCGCCCTGACACACACCCACCGCTCCCAGGACAGGAGCACCCGGGCAGGCGTGCGCGATGCACTTCTGCTCACCATCCGCGATCGGCGCGACACCCAACGTAGAGAGGTTGAGGTAAATTTGCCATCGACTTCGGCAGATTAGCTAGATCGTGGCACTGGGTCACGTGAACACGGCAAACTGCAACCGAGCGCACAGGAAGGAACGGCATGCCCCCGAAGCCAGTCCCCACTCAGCGGCAGAAGCGGCTCGGCCACGAGCTGCGCAGGATGCGAGTAGCGGTCGGCATGTCCGCGGAGGAGGCCGCAAAGCTCCTGGGAGTCGACCGGGGGAAGATCTCCTACATGGAGTCCGGGGTCAGGAGCATCAGCGAGGAGCGGCTGCGCACCCTGGCTCACCACTGCCGCTGCGACGACGAAAAGTACGTGGCCGCATTGGCGGAAATGGCCTCACGCACCTCGGGCTGGTGGGAGCAGTACCGCAGGACCCTGCCTCAAGGGCTCCTGGACATCGCCGAGTTGGAATGGCAGTCCGTTCGCATGCGCACCGCGTGCACAGTGCACATTCCCGGCCTGCTCCAGACGACCGACTATGCTCTCGCGGTCTTCCGGGCTGTCCTTCCGCATCTGCCCGAGCACGAGGTGACGTTGAGAGCCGCCCACCGCAACCACCGTCAGGAGGTGCTCAACTCCGAGGCCGCTCCCTCCTTCACCGGCATCGTGCACGAGGCAGCGCTCCGGATGCAGTTCGGTGGGCCGAGGGTCACCCGCGAGCAACTCCGTCACCTGCTGGACCAGTCCGAGCGGGACAGCCGAACGGTCCTGGTCGTCCCCTTCACCCGCGGAGCCTTTCCGGGAGCGGGACAGACCGTTCTGTACGCGGAAGGGCCAACGGAACAACTGGACACCGTGCAGATCGACAACTCCCACGGCCCGGATTTCCTCTACGGCGAGGCAGAATTGACCAAGTACCGTGCTCACTTGGACCGGATGGAGGAGCTGGCGCTGTCCCCCGACGACTCAAGAGCCTTCATCCACGCCATCACTCGCGAGCTCTAGGAGACGCCATGCCAGAGATCCAGTGGGAAGAGCCGTTCTGCGGGGAAGGCAACTCGTGCTTCCGGATGGGCGTGGACGGCTCCGGAAACGCGTACATAGCCGTGAACGGCCAGGAGGACCGTTTCATCACGGACAGCCGGGAGGCCCTCCGGACCATGATCCTCGACATCAAGGCCGGCAAGGCGGACCGCCTGCTGAGATGAGTCCACCGAAGGCTGACATCAGACTTCGGCAGACCGGAGATACGAACTGAGGTTCAGCGGAGGCCGAGTGACGGATGCGGTCCGGCCCGGAGGGAATGTCTGACACGAGCGCTGTTCAGCATGCAGGATGTTCGCGGTGATCCGTTCATCAGGCACATCGCAGACGAACACCGTCTTCACACGCTTCACCGGGCAAGGCAAGCTCACAGAGCGTGCAGCGAACGTATGGGCCGTGCTGTTACCAGACCCACTGGCTACTCTGTGGCAACAGGTAGTAACGGGATGGAGGGGGTGGGTTCATGGATCCGGAGATGGCCGTGCTGGCCGGCACAGCAGGGACAACCTTGGTGACCTTGTTGACGACCGAAGTGTGGCAACGTGCCAGGGACTGTATCGCCTCGTTGTGGCGCCGTGCTGAGCCAGAGCGGGCCGAGGCGATTTCCGCGGAGCTCGAGGTAACACGAGGAGAGCTGCTGGCCGCACAGGCCGGCGGCGACCTCGAATCCCGCGACGAACTAGGTACGGAGTGGCAGGGCCGCATACGGCGACTGCTCGCCGCACACCCCGAGGAAGCAGAGGCGCTGCGGACGCTGCTGAATGAACTGGCTCCGTACAGGCCCGTAGGCTCGTCGGTGACGCAGCACGCCACCGCCTCCGGCCACGCTCGGGTCTACCAGGCCGGCCGTGACCAGAACTTCGGCCACCGGTGAGCGGCCACAACGATGCCCGGGCCGATGGCCAGGGGCGCATCTACCAAGCCACCGGTGACCAGTACATCACTGAGCACCATCACCACGCCCCTGACTGGTTCGGGCCGGACTCCGTGCGCCGCCCGACGGTCGGCCGCGCCCCCCGGGTGCTCCGCGACCGAGTCGGAGAGATGGACCGTCTGCGCGCCGCCGTCGAACCCGGTGTCGGCAACCGCGCCTACGTCCTTCACGGTCTGGGCGGCTGTGGCAAGACCGCCGTCGCCTACACGCTCTTCCAATACGCCACCGACCAGGTGGGCCGACTTGGGCTATGGGTCAACGCTTCCGACCCGGCCTCTCTACGTGCCGGCATGCTCGCTGTCGCAGCCGACCGCGGAGCCACAGACGGTGAACTGATGGGAGCACGCAGCGGGCTGCGTCCCGCCGCCGATCTCGTTTGGCACTACCTCGACCGGTCCGACCGCCCCTGGCTCCTGGTCCTCGACAACGCCGACGATCCCGCCATCCTCCGCGACGGCGGCTGGCTGCGTACCAGCCCCACCGGCACTGTGGTCGTCACGACCCGGCAAGCAGCGACCCATTGGTGGCCGGGTGCAGAACTGCTCCAGTTCGGTGTGCTCCCACGTGAGGATGCCGCCCTCGTTCTGCGCGACCTCGCACCGCATGCCGGGTCGATCGAAGATGCCGCGGAGGTCGCTGACCGCCTCGGACGACTGCCTCTGGCACTGACCCTCGCCGGCGGATTCCTCGCCCACCAGGTGATCGACCCATGGAGCCTTGCCGACTACGGCCGCCGGCTCGACGGCAGCACAGGTCTCGACCCCATCGACCTCATCGAACAAGGCGCCACAGCCATCGGCGGCGATTCTCGGCACCTGCCCAGCTGCACCTGGCAACTCTCCATCGATGCCCTCGCCGCACAAGGTCTACCCGAAGCAGGCCGCCTTCTGCGCCTACTCGCCTGCTGGTCCAGTGATCCGTTGCCGCTGTCAGTCCTGCTCGGGGCCGAACTCGGCCCGGCACTCCCGGCATCTCGCGTCGAATCGGCTCTGCGCGGGCTCATTGATCACTCCCTCACCGAGCTGGCGCCCGGGGAAATGCGTTGCTTACGCACCCACGGCGTGCTCCTCAACAGCGTGGCCCGAGCCACACCCGCTGACCAGCAGGAGCAACTCTCCTTCACGGCGGCCCGCCTATGTCTCACTCTATTGCCAGAGGTGCCTGACCGAGGGATGCAGGACCCCCTGGTGAACCTGCTCGCACCTCACGTGATCGCGCTATTGCAGAGAACAGCGAGTTGGGCAACCGGCCAACCAACAGCAGAGGCTGCAGCAGAATGCGCTCTTCGACTTGTCACCGCAATTCATAGAACTGGTGACTACACCTCAGCACTCAGCTTGGGCAGACAAGCTGGTGAGCTACTGGAATCCCGCTTGCCCGAAGACAACATTTGGCTTGTCAGACTGCGTCAACGTGTAGGGCGGGCCCTCTTTCGGCTTGGACGATTTGAGGAATCCGAGGCCGTTTTTCAGCAAAATCTGGAGGACTGCGAACGGACGCTGGGGCCAACAGCACCAGACACACTAGCGGCTTGCACAAAGCTAGCCAGTCCACTCGTCGTTCTTGGCCGAAGACCGGATGGTATCTCGCTGTTCCGGCGAGCGGCAGAAGGGTATCTTCGAGCACTCGGCGCCGTGCATCCCCTCACGCTCAACGCGCGGTCGAACCTCCTAGAAGTATCCACGCAGTCGCTAGACGTAGACGCAGGGCCGGACTTGGTCATGGAATGCCGTCAGGAGATCGGAGAAGACCACACCATCACGCTCGGCGCAGAACTCAACTGCGCCTTTGCACTCAATCGCGCTGGGCGCCCGGCAGAGGCCCTGTCGTACATTCGCTCCGCCACTGAAAAATTCTCCCACCGCTTCGGTGCCGATTTTCCTATCACGCTCAACGCCCGCCAAACATTTGGCGTGATTCTCTATACTCTCGGCGAAGAGGCTGAAGCAATTGAGCATCTGGAAGAAGTCACAGAAGGCCGGACCAGGACACTCGGGCCGAACCATCCGTGGACGATCCACGCCAAGGAACTCCTGGAGAGATATCGAGAACCATAGAGAAAATCTTGACTTTACATCGACTTACCCAGTTCCTCAGCAAGGTGGTTGGTTCAGACCAACAGCCATGACGCTGCGTGATCGATCATAATCCTCTCCGCGCAGCACCTCGTAAGCGCGTCGGCCTGCCATCTACCTGGTTCACGTACGTGACAGATTCGGTCATTACCGTAGGGAGCAGGGCGCGCGGCCCCTTCCTTGGTGCTCTCCGCAACGGGAGACGTACCGCTGTAGGACACTTGTCTTAGACCGACGGAAGCAAGGAGTACTCGATCGTGAGCGCACAGTACGCGGAGGCGTCTGGACCTACGACGCTGCCGTTGACGACCATCGGTGACATCAGAGCCGCCCTCAGGTCCGGCCATGGCTTTCCCAGCGACCGAGAGTCCTTTGAAGCGGACCTTCAGCATGCGCTGGAGACGTCATCGGAGACGGACCTCAACGCTGTGGCCACGGTGATCGTCGACTATCGGGGTCGAATCCGGCTCTACCAGGACCCCGACTTCGACGTCGCCGTACAAGAGGGCATCGACCTCACGGCCAGGTTGAAGCAGGAGGCCCAGGACCGATGAGCGGTGTGATCGCGGCCATCACAGAGCGGGCCGCCGAGCGAGCGAAGGGTCTCGGGGCCGAGCACGCGTTGGAGAGGTTGCGGCAGGAGCTGGAACAGGTGCCCCGACTCGGGGTCCTGCTCGGGCTTCCCGGTCATGACGGCACCGAAGTCCGCAAGACGAGGATCGAACCCCATGGCAGCGTTCCGGGGTTGGCAGTGGCGTACGTATACACACCGGCGCCACCGCCGCCTACCGTGGCCATTGTCTCGCTGACGCCGGACGACGGAGTTGCCTCCGATTGATTTCGGGCGTCTGCCGTCGCCAACGGTATGTGCGTGCAGTGAGCCGCGGGATTCGCGGGCCAAGGTCGCTTGGACGCCGCGGAGGTAGGGTCTCGGTGACGCGGAGGGGGTCGGTTTATGCGGGGCATAGTCGTGGCTGTCAGTTGTAACGGGGTGTACTCGTTCAGCAAGCCGAATCGGGAGAGCATCGTGTTGCTTGCCGGGCTCGGGGTCGAAGGGGATGTGCATTCCGGGGTGACCGTGAAGCATCGGTCGCGGGTCGCGCAGGATCCCACGCAGCCGAATCTTCGGCAGGTGCACCTCATGCACGAGGAGTTGTTCGAGGAGGTCGGCGCGGCCGGGTTCCGGGTGGGGCCCGGGGAGTTGGGCGAGAACATCACCACCCGGGGCATCGATCTGCTGGGGCTGCCCGTGGGAACGCTGCTGCGGATCGGTGACGAGGCCGTGGTCGAGGTGACCGGGCTGCGCAATCCGTGTGTGCAGATCGACGCCTTCCAGACCGGGTTGCTGAAGCAGGTCGTCGGGCGGGACGCGGACGGGAACCTCGTGCGCAAGGCCGGCATCATGAGCATCGTGAAGGCGGGCGGCCGGGTCCGGCCGGGCGATGTCATCGAGGCGGAATTGCCGGCGGGGCCGCATCGGCCCCTGGACCGGGTCTGAAGCGTCGTCGGCGCACCCCCGGCCCGACGGCGGCCTCGCCCCTGGGACGCCTCCGGCGCCGACGGAAGGTTGACACACCTTGACTCAGGTTCGGGACGGTGCGCGGGGCCGGGGTTGCGGACTGCTGGCGGTTGACTGTGCACGGGCGTGTTCTGGCGCACATGAGTGAGTGTCCGGGCTGCGGCCTGTGCGACCGCGTGGGGCAGAACGAAGATTCCTCTGTCGAATGTGGGACCTTTCCTGATGGTGGTCGTTGGGTACGGTGACGGGCTCTTCGCAAGACGCCGGGACGGGGGCGAAGGCATGGGCAGGCTGCGGGAGATGGCGGCGCCGTTCGTGCTCCCCGGCCCTTCGGGAGTCGCGATCCGCGACCGGCTCAAGGGGCTGACCACCGAGGACGGGAAGGTA
>NZ_JBEPAP010000030.1:0-104518 GCF_040298665.1 Streptomyces sp. NPDC001508 | reverse complement strand
AACGGCTCGCACCACTGGCCGTGCACCCACCGGGACCGAGAGGTCACAACCCTACCCGTGAGGGCTGCAGAAGGGATGGTCCTCTAATGAGCACCGGCAAGGACATCACGGTCGTCCATCTGATGCGGCACGGCGAGGTCGCCAACCCGGACGGGGTCCTCTACGGGCGGATGCCCGGCTACCACCTGTCCGACCTCGGGCGGCGGATGGCCGACCGGGTCGCCGAGCACCTTTCGTCCCGCGATGTGACCTACGTCGCGGCCTCCCCGCTGGAGCGGGCGCAGGAGACCGCGACCCCGATCGCCAAGACGCACGGGCTCGGCCTCGACACCGACGAACGGCTCATCGAGGCCGCGAACGCCTTCCAGGGCAAGACGTTCGGGGTGGGCGACGGGGCGCTGCGCAGGCCGGGCAACTGGAAGCACCTCGTCAACCCGTTCAGACCGTCCTGGGGTGAGCCGTACATCGACCAGGTGGTCCGGATGAAGGGCGCGCTGGACGCCGCCCGGGACCGGGCGCGCGGGCACGAGGCGGTGCTGGTCAGCCATCAGCTGCCGATCTGGATCGTGCGGTCGTACGTCGAAGGGCGGCGGCTGTGGCACGACCCGCGCAAGCGGCAGTGCACGCTCGCCTCGCTGACGACGTTCACCTACCGGGGCGACCGGATCGTCTCGGTCGGCTACACCGAGCCCGCGCGCGACCTCGTCCCGCCCCACCTCCTCGCCGGCGCCAAACCGACAAAGGGAAAGAGCAAGGCCTACGGCGCCTGAGCGGGTGCCTGCGGCGCTTCAGCGGGTGCCTGCGGCGCCTCAGCCCCCGGGGTTTGCGGGGCCTGACCGTCGACACACGCGTGCAACCTGAGCGCCGCCGCGCCTACGGCCTCCGGGCTGCGGGGGCCTGAGCGTGGGCCCCAGGGGTGTGCAGCACCTGAGTGCCGCCGCGCCTGCGGGGTGCGGGGGCTGAGTGTCGACGTGCCTGCGGCCTGTGGGGGCCTGAGCGTGGGCCCTCAGGGGGGTGCGGCACCTGAGCGGTGACGCGTCTGCGGGCTGTGGGGCTGAGTGTCGACGTGCCTGCGGCCTGCGGGGCTTGAGTGTCGCCGCGTCTGCGGGGTGCGGGGCCTGAGCGTGGGCCGCCAGGGGTTTGCGGCACTGGAGCGGTGACGCGTCTGCGGGCTGTGGGGCCTGAGTGTGTACAGGCCCGCGGGCCCGCGGGGCCGCGGAGCCGTGTGCCGACACGCCTGCGGAGCCTGAACCGCGGACGAGGGGCCGGCGGGGCGCGCGCCGCGCACCACCGCACGGGCGCCGGGCGCGGAGCGTCGCCCCCCGGCTCCGCCCCGCCGCGCGGTTCGGCCTTCGGCGCGGGGATCCGCCTTCGGCACCCGGTTCCGCCTCGGCGTCCGGCCCCGCCCACGGCACCTGAGTCCGCCCTCGGCACCCAGTCCCGCCCCGGCACCCGGCCTCGCCTGGGCGTGTGCCCCCGCCTGGGGGTCCGGTGGCTGCGCCTGGGGGCCCGGCAGTCCCGCCTGGGGATCCGGTGCTCCCGCCTAAGGATCCGGTGGTCCCGTCAGAGGGCCTGGTGGCTCCGTCAGAGAACCCGGCGGTCCCGCCTGGAGACCGGTGGCTCCGCCTGGGGCCCGGCGGTCCCGTCCCGGCACCCGGCCTTGCCTGGGCGTGTGCCCCCGCCTGGGGATCCGGTGGCTGCGCCTGGGGGTCCGGTGGCTCTGGCAGAGGGCCCGGCGGCTTCGCCTGGAGATTCGGTGGCTCCGTCTGGAGACCAATGGCTCCGCCTAAGGATTCGGTGGTCCCGTCAGAGGGCCCGGTGGTCCCGCCTGAGGGTCCGGTGGCTTCGCCTGGGTACCCTGCCTCGCCTGGGGTGCTCGTCCGTGGCGCCCGCCCAGGGGTGCCACCGATGGCGCCCGCTCGGAGGGGCCCCCGGCCCGCCACGATGTGGCATGCGGCACATTTGGGGGGTTGGGCAGTAAATATGGGTGAATGATTGGAACCTCCTTGTTCGTCGTGCCCTCTGAGGGAGTGACCAGCAGTAGGACGTGACGAATCGGGGAATTCATGCGCACCTTCTCCCGCAGGGGAGTACTCGGTGTCGGCGCGGCCGCCACGGCCGCCGGGCTCGCGGGCTGTGGCACTCTCAGGGCATCTGACGGCGGCGGGCACGGTTCCGGTTCCGGAGGGAGCGGGAAGGACCGGGGCGGGAAGGACAGGACGCACGGGAGCGGCAAGGGCGATGCCCCGGCCGCGCGGCCCATCGGCGACGGCTCCACGGCCTTCACCGGCAAGCAGCCGCACCAGCCCCGCCCGCCCGAGCCGCTGGAACCCGGCCAGGAGCCGCCGCAGTTCGTGGTCTTCTCCTGGGACGGGGCGGGCGAGGTCGGCAACGGCCTGTTCCCGCGCTTTCTCGACCTGGCCAAGGAGCACGGCGCGAGCATGACCTTCTTCCTCTCCGGGCTGTATCTGCTGCCCGAGTCGAAGAAGCGCCTGTACGACCCGCCGAACAACCCGCGTGGCGCCTCCGACATCGGCTACCTCACCGACGAGCACATCAAGGCCACGCTGAAGAACGTCCGCCGTGCCTGGCTGGAGGGCCATGAGATCGGCACCCACTTCAACGGGCACTTCTGCTCCGGCTACGGCACCGTCGGCAACTGGACCCCGCAGCAGTGGCGCAGCGAGATCGAGCAGGCCACGTCGTTCGTGAAGCAGTGGCGGACCAACAGCGGCTGGAGCGACCTGCCCGCGCTGCCCTTCGACTACGACAAGGAACTCGTCGGCGGCCGTACGCCCTGCCTGCTCGGCCAGGACAACCTGCTGCCGACCGCCCGCGAGCTGGGCTGGCGCTATGACGCCTCCTCGCCCGGCGGCCGTCAGGTGTGGCCGCGGAAGAAGCTCGGCGTATGGGACCTGCCGTTGCAGCAGATACCGTTCCCGGGGCGTTCCTTCGAGGTCCTGTCCATGGACTACAACATGCTCGCCAACCAGTCGGTCAACTCGACCAAGGCGCCGGCCTACAACTACCCGGGCTGGCGACGGCAGTCGGCGCAGGCCTACATAGCGGGATTCCAGCGGACATATGAGACAAATAGGGCGCCTTTCTTCATAGGCAACCACTTCGAGCAGTGGAACGGCGGCATCTACATGGACGCCGTCCAGGAGGCGTTCGAGCACATCGCACGGGAGCGGGACAAGGGCGCCGACGTCCGGCTGGTCTCCTTCCGGCAGTTCGTCGACTGGCTCGACGCACAGCGCCCGGAGACACTCGACAGGCTCCGCACGCTGGACGTCGGACAGCGCCCGGCCGGCGGCTGGAAGACGTTTCTCTCCGAGGGCGCCGAGACCCCCGCGAACGCCGCCTGAAATGGGGGTTTACGCCCGCAAGGGGGGTGCGCAAGATCCCCGGAACGGGCATGCGAAACTTTTCACATGAGTACCCGCAGCCGCGCCGTCCTGTTCAGCGCCGTGGCCGCCGCGGCGGCCCTGACCCTGTCCGCGTGCGGCTCCGGCGGTATTTCCGGGGGCGGCGGCAACACCAACTTCGTCACCGGGAACAACGGCATCGACACGGCCGCGAAGGGCTCGCGTGCCACGGCGCCCGACCTGTCCGGGAAGACGATCGACGGCAGGACGCTCGACATCGCCGACTACAAGGGCAAGATCGTCGTCGTCAATGTGTGGGGCTCGTGGTGCGGGCCGTGCCGCGCCGAGGGCCAGTACTTCGCCAAGGTCTCCAAGGAGTACACCGACAAGGGCGTCCAGTTCGTCGGCATCAACACCCGGGACTCCAGCACCACCCCCGCAGTCGCCTTCGAGAAGGAACAGGGGATCACCTACCCCAGCCTGTACGACCCGACGGGCAAGCTCATGCTCCGGTTCAAGAAGGGCACCCTCAATCCGCAGCTGATCCCCTCCACGCTCGTCATCGACCGGGACGGGAAGATCGCCGCGCGCGCCCTCCAGGCCCTCAGCGAGGAGAACCTGGTCAAGATGATCAAACCGGTTCTCGCGGAGAAGTGACGTGAGTGCACTCCTGACGCTCGCCGAGGCGACGGGCCGCAACGAGACCGTCTTCAGCGGCGCCCTGCTCATCGCGCTGCCGATCGCGGTCGTCGGCGGTCTCGTCTCCTTCTTCTCCCCGTGCGTCCTGCCGCTCGTCCCCGGCTATCTCTCCTATGTCACCGGAGTCGCCGGCACCGATCTGGCGGACGCCCGGCGCGGGCGGATGGTCACGGGCGCCTCCCTGTTCGTCCTCGGCTTCACCGTCGTGTTCGTCTCCGGCGGTGCCCTCTTCGGCTACTTCGGCTCGACCCTGCTGGACCACCAGGACGTCCTGACCAAGGTGCTGGGCGTGCTCATGGTCGTCATGGGTGTGTTCTTCATGGGGCTGATGCCCTGGCTCACCCAGCGTGAGTTCCGCTTCCACCGGCGGCCGAGCACCGGACTGATCGGGGCGCCGCTGCTCGGCGCGCTGTTCGGGATCGGCTGGACGCCCTGCATCGGCCCGACGCTGGCCTCCGTGCAGGGACTGGCCATGAACCAGGCCAGCGCCGGCCGTGGCGCCCTGCTGACGGTCGCCTACTGCGTCGGGCTCGGTGTGCCGTTCGTGCTCGCCGCCCTGGCCTTCCGCAAGGCCCTCGGTGCCTTCGGCTGGGTCAAGCGCCACTATGTCTGGGTGATGCGCATCGGCGGCAGCATGATGATCGTCACCGGTGTCCTTCTGCTGACCGGTGCCTGGGACCGTCTGGTGCAGGAGATGCAGACCTGGTCCAACGGCTTCACTGTGGGGATCTGATCGATGAGCACGACTTCGAAGACCGGGCCCGGCAACTCCCCGGACGCAGCGGAGGAGCAGGGGCTCGGGGACGCCGGTTCCCAACTGTCCACCGCCCCGCGCGAAGAGCCGGTGAGCATGCCCGCGCTCGGTGTCATCGGCTGGGCCCGCTGGTTCTGGCGGCAGCTGACCTCCATGCGGGTCGCGCTGCTGCTGCTCCTGCTGCTGTCGCTCGCCGCGATCCCCGGCTCGCTGATCCCGCAGACCGGCGCCGACGTCACCAAGGTCGACGACTTCCGCAAGGCCCATTCGACGCTCGCGCCGATCTACGACAAGCTCGGCCTGTTCCAGGTCTACAGCTCGGTGTGGTTCTCCGCGATCTACATCCTGCTGTTCGTCTCCCTCATCGGCTGCATCGTGCCCCGCACCTGGCAGTTCGTGGGCCAGTTGCGCAGCCGTCCGCCGGGCGCGCCCAAGCGGCTGACCCGGCTGCCCGCCTACACCACCTGGCGTACGACGGCCGAGCCCGATGAGGTCCGCGAGGTCGCGCTCGCGCTGCTGAAGAAGCGCCGCTTCCGCGCCCATCTCACCGGGGACGCGGTCGCCGCCGAGAAGGGCTACCTCCGTGAAGTGGGCAACCTGGCCTTCCACATCGCGCTGATCGTGATGCTGGTCGCCTTCGCCTCGGGCCAGTTGTACAAGTCGGACGGCACCAAGCTGGTCGTCGAGGGCGACGGGTTCGCCAACTCGATCCTGCAGTACGACGACTTCAAGTCCGGCAGCCTGTTCACCAACGACGACCTGGTGCCGTTCAGCTTCGACCTGAAGGACTTCAAGGGCACCTACGAGCTGACCGGCCCGAACCGCGGCACCCCCCGCACCTACCAGGCCAAGATCACCTACAGCAAGGGCGCCTACGGCAAGGAGACCCCGGCGACCGTCAAGGTCAACGAACCGCTGGAGATCGACGGCGCCAAGGTCTACCTCGTCAGCCACGGCTATGCGCCGGTCATCACCGTCCGCGACGGCAACGGCAAGGTCGTCTTCCACGACGCGGTCCCCCTTCTGCCGCTGGACGGCAATGTCACCTCCTCCGGTGTGGTCAAGGTCATGGACGGCTACAAGAACCCCCAGGGCGTCAGCGAACAGCTCGGCTTCCAGGCCTTCTTCCTGCCGACCTACGGCGGCAAGGGCAGCACGATGCTCTCCCAGTTCCCGGCGCTGCTCAGCCCGATGCTGGCGCTGAACGCCTACCACGGCGACCTGGGCGTCGACTCCGGGCTGCCGCAGAGCGTGTACCAGCTCGACAAGAGCCATATGAAGGAGTTCAAGGACTCCCAGGGCAAGCTGCTGAAGAAGCAGCTCACGCCGGGGAAGACCATGAAGCTCCCGGGCGGCGCCGGCTCGATCACCTTCAACAAGAAGATCAAGGAGTGGGCCGGCTTCGAGATCGTCCAGGAGAGGGGCGCCGGCTGGGCGCTCGGCGGTGCCATCGCCGCGATCTTCGGCCTCGCCGCGTCCCTGTTCATCCAGCGCCGCCGCGTCTGGGTGCGCGCCGTGCCCGGCCCCGACGGCGTCACCGTCGTGGAGATGGCCGGCCTCGGCCGCAGCGAGTCCGCCAAGCTCCCCGAGGAACTGGGCGACCTCGCCGGTGCCCTCTACGACCGCGCGCCCGGGGCGCCCGACCCCGACGACGAACCCTCACCATCCGCCGACTCCCCGGCCGTACCCGCCGAAGGGGCTGAGAAGCAGTGACCTCCGCCGCCGCAATCGATCTCGCCGCCGCGACCAACGAACATCTCGCGAGCGTCAGCAACACCCTGATCTACTCGTCGATGGCCGTCTACACGCTGGCCTTCTTCGCGTACATCGCGGAATGGCTGCTCGGCAGCCGCAGCAAGGTCGGCCGTACGGCCGCCGCGCTGACCTCCGACGTCCCCAAGAAGGCGGCCGCACCCGCCGTCACCGTGAAGAGCGCCGGCGGTACCACCGTGCTGGAGCGGCCCAAGGTCGTCGTCCGGGCCGCGGCCGGCGCCCGGGACGTGCCGGACGGCCCCGGCGCCCACGGCGGTGACGAACAGGGCGACCTCTACGGGCGTATCGCCGTCTCGCTCACCGCGCTCGCCTTCCTGGTGGAGCTGGGCGGGGTCATCGCCCGCGCGGCCTCCGTGGAGCGGGCGCCGTGGGGCAACATGTACGAGTTCAACATCACCTTCTCCACGGTCGCCGTCGGTGTGTACCTCACGCTGCTGGCGCTGAAGAAGAACGTCCGCTGGCTGGGGCTGTTCCTCACCACCACGGTGCTCCTCGACCTCGGCCTCGCTGTCACCGTCCTGTACACCGCCAGCGACCAGCTGGTTCCCGCCCTGCACTCGTACTGGCTGTACATCCACGTCTCCACCGCGATCTTCTGCGGTGCGGTGTTCTACGTCGGCGCGGTCGCCACGATCCTCTACCTGTTCAAGGACTCGTACGAGAGCAAGCTCCAGAGCGGCGGCCGGCCCGGCAAGTTCGCCACCTCGGTGCTGGAGCGGCTGCCCGCCTCCTCCTCGCTCGACAAGTTCGCCTACCGGGTCAACGCGGCCGTCTTCCCGCTGTGGACGTTCACGATCATCGCGGGCGCGATCTGGGCGGGCGACGCCTGGGGCCGTTACTGGAACTGGGACCCCAAGGAGACCTGGTCCTTCATCACCTGGGTCGCCTACGCCGGCTATCTGCACGCCCGCGCCACCGCAGGCTGGAAGGGCCGCAAGGCCGCCTACCTCGCGCTGATCGCGTTCGGCTGCTGGCTGTTCAACTACTACGGCGTGAACATCTTCGTGACCGGCAAGCACTCGTACGCGGGCGTCTGACCCGGGTGCGGAACGTACCGCTGCGGTCCAGGCTGGTGGCATGTCCGGATCCATCGAACAGGCCGGCAGCCGGACCCGCGAAAACGCGCACCTGCTGCACTTCCTGGTGCGCCTGCCGAGGCCCATGGAGGCCGTCTGGCCCGCGCTGACCACGCCCGACGGGCTCGCGGGCTGGCTGGCCCCCGCCGATGTCCTCGAACCCCGGCTCGGCGGCGCGGTCACCCTGCGTGGGCTGGGGGCCGGGCGGGTGACCGCATGGGACGTGGACCGGATCGCGGAGTACACGCTGGAGTGCGGCGGCCGGCTCAGGTTCCACCTGGAGCGTGACGGGTCCGGCGGGACCGTGCTCCGCTTCACCTACGAGTTCCGGGGCGGGGCGGAGTCGGAGCCGCGCTGGCGGACCCGTTTCGAGCGACTGATCGAACAGGTGGCCTCGGCCCCCTAGGGCGTGTTTCGAAAGTCCCGTCTGGCCCGCGACGCCTGGCACGGCACTCCCCCAGCCTTCGGCCGGGAGGTGCCCCCACGCCGCGTTGTCGGGATCGTCCGCGTACGCCCAGTACGCGGACGACCCTCCGCCTTGCGATGCACCGCACCAGACGCCGCGGGCCCCGCCCTCCGAGTGGACGACGCTACTTTCGAAACACCCCCTGGGGACCGCAGCCCGCCCGGAGCGGTGCGCGCCCGGAGCGGTGCGCGCCCGCGCTCCGGCCCGGCCACCGTCCGACCCGGCCGTGGGTCAGGTCCGGCCTCCGATGTCCTCGTTGCACAGAGCCGGACGGTCCCGGACGAAGCCGCGCAGCAGGGCGACGCACCCGGGGTCGTCCAGGACCAGGATCTCCACGCCGTGCGCGGCCGGCCGGTCGTGCCCGCCGTCGAAGGTGACGGCCTCGCCGGTCACCACCCGCGAAATGCCGAACCGGCGCAGCAGATTGCCGCAGTACCAGCGGGGCGGCAGGGTGGTGACCATCGTCGTGCCCCGGTACGTCCGCTGCCGGCCCGCGGCGCGGAAGGCGGCCGTCTCCGCACGCATCGACGGGTCGTCGTCCTGGACGCGGCGGCCTCGGCCGCGGCCGAGGAGGGTGCCGTCGGGGCCGTGGCGAGCGGCAGCGATCGGGATGCCGCCCTCGGCGAGGCCGGTGCGGGCCTCGGCGACGGCGGTGGCCGGCCGCGGGCCCGTTCCCGGTCCGGGTGCTCCGTGCGGTCCATGCGTCCGCTCTCCTCCGCCGCCAACTCCGGGCCAGTGTGCGGAAATCACCCTCCGGGCCCGCCCGTATCGGCATCTCGCCCGGCCGCGGGCCGGAGGCGCCGACGGGCCGCGGAGCGGGGTTACCGATGCCCGACCTCCCGGGGCCGCCTCGGTGAAGCGGACCCGAACGCACTCTGTACCCTGGCCCGATCGCCGCCGCACGAGCGGCAGTTGGGCCCCCGTGGGAGGAACGGTCATGGTTGCTGCTCCGGTTCTGGAGGAGCTGCGAGAGGTCTGCCAGCCGCAGGCCAAGCTGGCGAGCCGCAACGGCGAGCACTGGGCCGGGCGCCTGTACATGCGCCGGATCTCGCTGCGGTTCACCCGCCAGTTGGTGCGCACGCGCATCACACCGGACCAGCTGACCTGGACCATGGTCGGCTGCGGGGTCGCGGCGGGCGCCGCGCTGCTGATACCCGGCCTGGCCGGGGCCGTGTCGGCGGTGATCCTGATGCAGCTCTTCCTGCTCTTCGACTGCGTGGACGGCGAGGTCGCCCGCTGGAAGGGGCAGAACAGTGCCACCGGCATCTACGTCGACCGGCTGGGCGCCTATCTCGCGGACGCCGCGCTGCTCGCGGGCGCCGGGTTCCGGGCCGCCGAGAACGGCTTCGGCGGCTGGCTGTCGGTCGGGATCGCCACCGCGCTCGGCGTCGTCCTGCTGAAGGCGTCCACCGACCTGGTGGACGTGGCACGTGCCCGCCGCGGGCTCGGCGTCGCCGACGACGAGTCGACCCGGCCCCGCTCCCAGGGCGTGGCCACCGTGCGGCGGCTGGCGGCGGCGTTCAAAATCCACCGGGTGACGAACGGCATCGAGGCGTCGCTGGTGCTGCTGGCCGCGGCCGTCGCGGACACCGTGACCGGCGGGATCGACCCCACGCGCTGGGCGCTCGGCGCGCTGGCCGTGATCACCTGGGTGATGGTCCCGGCCCACCTCCTGTCCATCCTGTCGTCCACCCGCCTGCGCTGAACCGGGTCCAAGCGGCGTCGGTCAGTTGCCCTGGGGCTCCTCGCCGTTCTCCTTGCGGCGGAGTTCCTCCTCGCGGCGGCGCAGGTCGGCCTCCCAGTTCTTCAGGAGCCGCTCGTCCCGCTTGTTCTCCTCGGCGAGGGACTTCAGGAACTCGGGGTTGTCGTCCGGGGCCACCTGCTCGAACCGGTGGTTGCGGTGCCACTCGGACGGGGTGCGGCCGCTCACGGGCGGCTGACGGACCTTGCCCGCGGCCAGCCAGGCGATCGGGCCGACGATCCAGAAGAGCAGGATGACGAAGACCCAGGCGATCTTGGGAAGGTGCCGCGCCTCGTCCTCGGGCGTGTTCAGGCAATCGATCAGCGCGAAGATCGTCAGTGCCAGCGGCACCAGGTACATCAGCAGCCTGAGCATGTGAAGGAAGTCCTCTGAAAACGATGGAGGGGTTCCGCACCGGCCCCCGTGACGGGGTCAGGGTAGCCGCTCGGGGATACTGGACCCCATGGCTTACGACGATCTTCGCTCCTTGCTCAGGGCTCTGGAGCGCGAGGGCGACCTCAAGCGCATCAAGGCCGAGGTCGATCCCCATCTGGAGGTCGGGGAGATCGTCGACCGGGTGCAGAAGTCCGGCGGCCCGGCCCTGCTCTTCGAGAACGTGCGCGGAGCGAGCATGCCGCTGGCCATGAACGTCTTCGGTACCGACCGGCGGCTGCTGAAGTCCCTGGGCCTGAAGTCGTTCGGCGAGATCTCCGACAGGATCGGCGGACTGCTCCGCCCCGAGTTGCCGCACGGCTTCGTCGGCGTCCGCGAGGCGTTCGGGAAGCTCGGCGCGATGACCCATGTACCGCCGAAGAAGGTCAAGTCGGACAACGCGCCCGTACAGGAGGTCGTTCTCCAGGGCGACGACGTCGATCTGCACGCGCTGCCCGCGCTGTTCACCTGGCCCAAGGACGGCGGTTCCTTCTTCAATCTGGGGCTCACCCACACCAAGGACCCGGAGACCGGGATCCGCAACCTCGGCCTGTACCGCCTCCAGCGCCACGACCGGCGCACCATCGGCATGCACTGGCAGATCCACAAGGACAGCCGGAACCACTACCAGGTGGCCGCCCGCAGGGGCGAACGGCTGCCGGTCGCCATCGCCTTCGGCTGTCCGCCCGCCGTGACCTACGCGTCCTCCGCCCCGTTGCCCGGTGACATCGACGAATACCTCTTCGCCGGGTTCATCGCCGGCAAGCGGATCGAGATGGTCGACTGCAAGACCGTGCCGTTGCAGGTGCCGGCGGCCGCGGAGGTCGTCCTGGAGGGGTGGCTGGAGCCCGGCGAGATGCTGCCGGAGGGCCCCTTCGGCGACCACACCGGCTTCTACACGCCCCAGGAGCCGTTCCCGGCGCTCACCATCGACTGCGTCACGATGCGCAGACGGCCACTGCTCCAGTCGATCGTCGTGGGCCGCCCCCCGACGGAGGACGGGCCCCTCGGCCGGGCGACCGAGCGCTTCTTCCTGCCACTGCTGAAGATCATCGTGCCGGACATCGTGGACTACCACCTGCCCGAGGCGGGCGGCTTCCACAACTGCGCGATCGTGTCGATCGACAAGAAGTACCCGAAGCACGCCCAGAAGGTGATGCACGCGATCTGGGGCGCGCACATGATGTCCCTGACGAAGCTGATCGTGGTCGTCGACGCGGACTGCGACGTGCACGATCTGCACGAGGTCGCCTGGCGGGCCCTCGGCAACACGGACTACGCCCGCGACCTGACCGTCGTGGAGGGCCCCGTCGACCATCTCGACCACGCCTCCTATCAGCAGTTCTGGGGCGGCAAGGCGGGCATCGACGCGACGCGGAAGTGGCCCGAGGAGGGGTACACGAGGGACGGCGGCTGGCCGGACATGGTCCTGTCGGACCCCGATACGGCGGCCCTCGTGGACCGCCGCTGGAAGGAGTACGGACTGTGAAGGGCACCGACATGGTGGTGTGCGGCAGCGCGGGGACGGGGCTTGCCCGCCGCCGCGGGGGTGATCCGGAGTACCGCCGGTGAGCAGCGCTTCCGCGGCGATTCCGCAGCCGGGACGCACCAGGGCGTTCCTGCGTCTGGTGATGATCGAGCACTCCGTCTTCGCGCTGCCCTTCGCGTACATCGCGTCGCTGACGGCGATGTACGAGTGGGACCGGAACATCCACTGGGGCCGGCTGCTGCTGGTCACCGTCTGCATGGTGGGCCTGCGCACCTTCGCGATGGCCGTCAACCGGATCATCGACCGCGAGATCGACGCGCGGAACCCGCGCACCGCGCACCGCGAACTGGTGACCGGCGCGATGTCCGTGCGGCACGCCTGGACCGGCGCGCTGATCGCGTTGGTGGTCTTCCTCGGCTCGGCGGCCCTGCTGAACCCGCTGTGCCTGGCCCTCGCCCCCGTCGCGGTGATCCCGATGGTGGTCTACCCGTACGGCAAGCGGTTCACGAACTTCCCGCAGGCCATCCTGGGTCTTGCCCAGGCGATGGGCCCGGTGGGCGGCTGGCTCGCGATCAGCGGCGAGTGGTCCTGGAACGCGGCCGTCCTGGGGCTAGCGGTCGGCATCTGGATCGGCGGCTTCGACCTGATCTACGCCTGCCAGGACGTGGAGACCGACCGTGCGATCGGTGTCATGTCGGTGCCGGCCCGGTTCGGCATCCCGGCGGCGATCTGGGGCGCGCGGGTGTGCCACACGGTGACGACGGCGCTGTTCGTCTGGTACGCGATCGTCACCGGCGCGGGCGCGTTCTTCTGGCTGGGCCTGGTGATCGTCGCGGGCGCCTTCCTCTACGAACACACGATCGTCCGACCCCACGACCTCTCCCGCCTCAACCGCGCCTTCTTCTCGACGAACGGTTTCATCGGCATCAGCCTCTTCGTCTGCGCCCTGATCGACCTGCTGATGCGGGGGCTGACCGTGTAGCACCTTCGCCCCTTCGAGTAGGTCATGTGCTCCCCGCCCCTGCGGGGGCCGTGCCCAGGCTGCCGCCCCGTCCTGAACACGATGGGGCACGCCGGTACGCTCAAGGTGTGAACGCAGGAGAAACGCAGCGCGTGCCTTGGATCGTGGGGGTGTCCGGAGCTTCCGGAACCCCGTACGCGGCCGCCGTGCTGCGGGCGCTGCTGGCCGCGGGCGAGCGGGTCGACCTCGTCGTGTCCCGGGCCTCGCGGCTCACGCTGCTCGACGAGACCCAGATCGCCTTCCGGGACGGCCACTGGCAGCAGGACCTGCGGGAATGGCTGTCGCGCGGAGCCGACGGCAAGCCCGGGACGTTCGACGTGGACATCGAGCGGGTGCGGTACTGGAACGCGGGGGACCTGGCCGCCGGGCCGTCCTCGGGGTCGTACCGGACCAGGGGCATGCTGATCGTCCCCGCCTCCACCGCCTGTGTGGCCGGTGTGGCGCTCGGGCTGTCCAAGGACCTGCTCCAGCGGGCGGCGAGCGTGACCCTCAAGGAGCGCCGCCCCCTGGTCGTGGCCGTACGCGAGACCCCGCTGAACGGCCAGACGCTGCGCCATCTGGTCGCCCTGGACGACGCGGGCGCGATCGTGGTGCCCGCCTCGCCCGCCTTCTACGCGGGGGCCACCCACATCCAGGACCTGGTGGACTTCGTGGCCGGACGGGTCCTTGACGCGGCGGGCGTGCCGCACCGGCTCTACCGCCGCTGGGCGGGCGAACTCGGCGGTGGCGCCCGGCCCGAGTGAGCATCAGGCGGCGCCGGCAGCGCTCACCCCTTCGTACAACTTCAGGAACTCCCAGATCCCGCAGCGGATCTTCTCAGCGGAAGGCTTCGATCGCATGGACGCGGTGGACAGGCAGCTCATCCAGGCCCTGAGAGAGAACGGCCGGGCCTCCTACGCGGAGTTGGGGCGCCTCGTCGGCCTGTCGGGCCCGAGCGTCACCGACCGCATCAACCGGTTGGAGGCGGCCGGTGTCATCACCGGTTACCGGGCCACCGTGGACGCGGCCTCCCTCGGCCTCGGTGTCACGGCCCTGATCGGCATCTCCCTGTCGGACGCGGCCGACCACGAGGATGTGGCCCGCAGGCTGAAGGACCTGCCCGAGATCGAGGACTGCTGGTTCATCGCCGGCGACGACTCGTTCATGCTCAAGGTGCGGGCGACGGACGTGGACGGCCTGGAGCGGATCATCCGCCGGCTGTCGGGGACCAAGGGCGTCTCACGCACCCGTACGACCATAGTGCTGTCCACCAAGTGGGAGAACCGGGTGGGTGAGCTGCCCGAGGAGGTGTAGCCGCCGGGGCGTACGGTGGGCGGAGTCTTCGAGAGAGAGGTCAAGGACATGGACGTCGGGCTCAAGCGCGAGCTGGAGGAGAAGGTGCGGGCGGGCGTTCGCCTCACCCGCGAGGACGGCATCGCGCTGTACGAGTCGGACGACCTGGCGTGGCTGGGCGGTCTCGCCCACGAGGTGCGCACCCGCAAGAACGGCGACGTCGTGCACTTCAACGTCAACCGGCACCTCAACATGACGAACGTGTGCACCGCGTCCTGCGCCTACTGCTCCTTCCAGCGCAAGCCGGGTGAGAAGGACGCGTACACGATGCGCATCGAGGAGGCCGTCAAGCTGGCCAAGGCGATGGAGGCGGACCATCTCACCGAGCTGCACATCGTCAACGGCCTGCACCCGAACCTGCCGTGGCGTTACTACCCGCGTTCGCTGCGCGAGTTGAAGGCGGCGCTGCCGGAGGTCTCCCTGAAGGCCTTCACGGCGACGGAGATCCACCACTTCGAGACCATCTCCGGGCTCGGCGCCTCCGAGATCCTCGACGAGCTGATCGACGCCGGTCTGGAGTCGCTGACCGGTGGCGGCGCGGAGATCTTCGACTGGGAGGTGCGGCAGCACATCGTCGACCACCGCACCCACTGGGAGGACTGGTCGCGCATCCACCGACTGGCGCACGAGAAGGGGCTCAAGACCCCGTGCACCATGCTCTACGGCCATATCGAGGAGCCCCGGCACCGGGTCGACCATGTGCTGCGGCTGCGTGAACTCCAGGACGAGACGGGCGGTTTCCAGGTCTTCATCCCGCTGCGCTACCAGCATGACTTCGTCGACATGAAGGACGGCAAGGTCCGCAACCGGCTCCAGGCCCGGACGCAGATGGCGACCGGCGCGGAGGTGCTGAAGACGTTCGCGGTGTCCCGGCTGCTGTTCGACAACGTGCCGCACGTCAAGGTGTTCTGGGTGATGCACGGGGTGCGCACGGCCCAACTCGCGCTCCAGCACGGCGCCGACGACATGGACGGCTCGGTCGTCGAGTACAAGATCACCCACGATGCGGACGACTTCGGCACGCCGAACAAGCTGACCCGCGATGACCTGCTGGACCTCATCCGCGACGCCGGTTTCCGCCCGGTGGAGCGCAACACGCGCTACGAGATCATCCGGGAGTACGAGGGCCCGGACCCGCTGCGCCGTGAGTCGCCCCAGCCGATGCGGCTCTGAAGACCCCGAGGTCACCGGGTGACGGGCAACAGCCGCCCAGAGGACCCACCCACGAGGCACGAGGAACTGCGCGACCGGCCGCCGCGCTCCGCGGCCGGGTGCCGGCCCCGGCCGCCTCGGTTGTTAGCCGCGTCCGGCGCCGGGTACCCGGCGCATGTGGCTGCGACGCAAGCCCCCGAGGACGCCTACACGGCGGAGCCCTTCGTGCCTGCCCGGGGCGGGCTCGCCGCCCTGCGCAAGGCGGCGGCCGGCTGTCGCGGCTGCCCGCTGCACCGGGATGCGACGCAGACGGTGTTCGGCGCCGGGAACGCGGACGCGCGCGTGATGCTCGTCGGCGAGCAGCCCGGCGACCAGGAGGACCGGCAGGGCAAGCCGTTCGTGGGTCCGGCCGGAAAGCTGCTCGACCGGGCGCTGGCGGAGGTGGGCATCGACCCAGGTGAGACGTACGTCACCAACGCGGTCAAACACTTCAAGTTCACCCGGGCCGAGCCCCGCAAGCGCCGTATCCATAAGGCGCCGAGCCTGCGCGAGGCGGTGGCGTGCGCCCCGTGGCTCGCGGCCGAGCTGTCGGTCGTGGCACCCGAGCTGATCGTGGTCCTGGGCGCGACGGCGGGCAAGGCGCTGCTCGGCTCGTCCTTCCGGGTCGGCGAGGTGCGCGGGACGCTGCTGGAGCGGGAGGTGCACGGGCAGCCGCGGCGGCTGGTGCCGACGGTGCATCCGTCGTCCGTGCTGCGGGCGGACGAGGCGGACCGGGACAAGGCGTACGCGGGGCTGGTCGCGGACCTGGAGGTGGCCGCGCGCGTGCTCGCGGGGTAGCCGCACGACCGCCATCCGGTAATAGATACGATGGCGGCATGCCCCTTACGTTTACGCTCGATCCGGCCATCACCCCGGCCCTGCGGGACGGCGTCGTCGATCTGTGGACCGAGGTCTCCAACGCCGGCGGCGCCGTGGGCTTCGTGCCACCGGTGTCACGCGAGGAGATACGTCCGGAACTGGTCAAGCACCTCGTGGCGATGGCCGAGGGCCGCGCCCGGCTGCTCGTCGGGCACGACACGGCCGGCGAGGTCGCCGCGACGGCGTTCCTCACCTTCAACACGCACCGGCTGATGCGGCACTGGCTCTGGCTGTACACGGTGATGGTGCACCCGAGGCACCAGGGGCGTGGCTACGGCCGCGACCTGCTGGCCGCCGCCGCGGACGCCGCCCGTGGCCTCGACGGCATCACCGCGATCCGGCTGACCTGCCGCGGCGGCCTCGGCCTGGAACGGTTCTACGGCGGCTGCGGCTACAAGGAGGTCGGCCGGGTGCCCGGCGCGATCCGCGTCGCCGACGGGGACGACCGCGACGACATCACGATGCTGCTGTCGCTCGTATGACACCCGGCACCCGCCGCCACGACCGGACGGCGGGCGTGCTTCACTGGATGATGCCCTTTGGGGTGTTCCGACCTTCCCCGGCTCCGTCGAGCGGGGGACCGCCAGAAACGGAAGAGTGGATTGAGATGCTCCGCTACACGCTGATGCGCCTCGGTATCTTCGCGGGCTGCCTCCTCGTCGTCTGGGGCCTTGTCTACTCCGGTGCCTTCCCGCGCGGCTTCGGCGACTCCAACTTCCTGTGGGTGCTGTTGCTCGCGATGGTGCTCTCCGCGCCGATCAGCTTTGTCGTGCTGCGCCGGGAGCGGGAACGCGCCTCCGTCCAGATCGTGCGCAAGGTCGACCGGGCGAAGGCCAACCTGGAGGCGAACCGCCGCCAGGAGGACGTGGCCGACGACACCGCCCGCGCCCAGGGCCAGCCGTCCTGATCCCTCAGTGGGCGCCCGGGGCCAACTAGTCTGGCCCCATGGGTGCCGTGAAGACCAAGCGGATGCCGCGGGCGGTCCGGGAGCAGCAGATGCTCGACGCCGCCGTACGGATCTTCGGCCGGCGCGGGTACACGGCCGCGTCGATGGACGAGATCGCCGAACTGGCAGGCGTGTCCAAGCCGTTGGTGTATCTGTACCTGAACTCGAAGGAAGACCTGTTCACGGCGTGCATCCGGCGTGAGGCCAAGGCGCTGACGGACGCGGTGCGTTCCGGGGTGCGGCCGGGGCTGCCGGCCGACCGTCAGCTCTGGGACGGGCTGCGGGCGTTCTTCGCGCACACCTGCGAGCATCCGGACGCCTGGTCCGTGCTGCGTCTCCAGGCCCGCACCCATGGCGTGACCTTCGCGGCCGAGGTCACGGCGATGCGCGAGGAGATCGTCGCGTTCGTGACGCGGCTGATCGCGGTCGCGGCCCGGGAGGCGCACCGCAATCCGGATCTGCCCGAGCGCGAGGTCGCGGGGCTCGCCGAGGCGCTGGTGGGCGCGGCCGAGTCGCTTGCCACCTGGGCCGGCGCGACCTCGGGCGTCACCGCCCGGCAGGCGGCGGCGACCCTGATGAACTTCGCGTGGGCGGGCCTGGCCAACCTCATGGCCGACCGCCCCTGGACGCCGCCCGAAGAGCCCGCAGAGCCCGCAGAGCGCGAAGAGCCCGCAGAGCACGAAGAGCGCGAAGAGCCGCGCGGGGAACCCGGCGAACCGGTGGCTCAGCCCGGATAGACGGCGCCGGTCAGATGGATCCGGCCGTCCGTGCCGCGCAGTTCGAACCGCCCGCCCTCGGCCGCGTATATGACCGTCCCCGGCAGCGGCACGGGCGCCCGGAACTCCGTCCGTGCCCGGACCGCCTGCGGTGTCCCGTGCGCGGCGAGGCAGCGGGCCACCGTCCACATGCCGTGCGCGATGGCCCGGGGGAAGCCGAACAGACGGGCGGTGAGCGGGTGGAGGTGGATGGGGTTGCGGTCGCCGGAGGCCGCGCCGTAGCGACGGCCGACGTCCCCGGCCAGCCGCCACCGTGCGCGCGTGGGCAGCGGCGCCTGCTCCGGCCGCCCGGCCCCGGCGGTGCCGGATGCCCGGTGCCGCGCCAGATAGCCGCTCCGCGACTCCCACACGATCTCGCCGCCGGCCCTCAGTTCGGTGGCCACGGACGCCTGCGTGCCGCGCCGGTGCGGCGCCAACCCCTCGACGCGGACGGCGAGTTCGTACTCCTCGATGACAGGCAGCGCCCGCTGCCGGGTCAGTTCGACCGACGTGTGGACGAGCCCGAGCAGCGGCAGCGGAAAGGCCCGGTCGCTCATCAGCCGCATGGCCAGCGGGAAGCCCAGCACATGCGGATAGGTCAGGGGCAGGGCGTCGGCGCCGGCCGGGAAGCCGCACACCCGCTCGTAGGCCGCCAGGTGCGCGAGGTCGACGCGCAGGGCGGGCAGCACGAGCCGGTCGCGCGGGAAGTCCGCGTCCGGGCGGGGCCGTTTGAACGGTGACAGCAGGGCGCCCCGGGCCAGCAGGGGGACGAGCGCGGGCGGCTGCGGGAGGACGACGGACATCACGCCCCCAGCAGGCTCTGGCCGCAGACCCGTACGATCTGCCCGTTGACCGCGCCGGAGGCCGGATGGGCGAGCCAGGCCGTGGTCTCGGCGACATCGGCGGGCAGCCCGCCCTGGGCGAGCGAGTTCATGCGCCGCCCCGCCTCCCGGATGACCAGCGGGATCGCGGCGGTCATCCGCGTCTCGATGAACCCGGGTGCCACCGCGTTGACGGTGACCCCGTGGTCGGCCAGGGCCCGCGGGGCGAGGGAATGCACCAGTCCCACGATGCCCGCCTTGGCCGCGCCGTAGTTCGTCTGGCCCGCGTTGCCCGCGAGGCCGGCGATGGAGGCGGTGGCCACGATGCGCCCGCCGGCCCGCAGGGTGCCGCCCGCGAGCAGCGCGTCCGTCGTGCGCAGCACGCTGCCCAGGTTGACCTCCAGCACCGGACCCCACCGCTCGGCGGGCATGTTGACCAGCCGCCGGTCCCGGGTGATGCCCGCGTTGTGCACGAGCACGTCCAGGCCGTCGGGGAGCGCGGCGGCGATCCGCTCGCCGACGTCGGCGGCGGTGATGTCCAGTGCCAGCGCCCTGCCGCCGATCCGCTCGGCGACCCGGCGGGCGTCGGCCTCGGCGGCGGGCACGTCCAGCACGACGACGTGTGCCCCGTCCCTGGCCAGCGTCTCGGCGACCGCCTCGCCGATCCCGCGGGCGGCGCCGGTGACCAGGGCGGTGCGCCCGGCCAGCGGCCGGTCCCAGTCGTCGGGCCCGTCCACCGCGCCCGTGCCGACGTGGATCACCTGGCCGCTGACGTAGGCGGACCTGGGGGAGAGCAGGAAGCGGAGGGTGGACTCGGCGGCGGGCGCGTCGCCGAGCCGCAGCAGATTGACGGTCCGGCCGCGGCCGATCTCCTTGCCCAGGGACCGGGTGAAGCCCTCCAGGGCCTGCTGGGCGGCGTGCTGGTGGTGGTCGGCCGGGTCCAGCGGTGCGCCCAGCACCAGCACCCGGCCGCTGTCGGCGACGGACCGGACGACAGGGTGCAGAACGGCGTGCACGCCGGCGAGCGCGTCGACGTCCCGCACCCCGGTGGCGTCGAGGACGACCGCGGCGGGCCGCGCGTCGCCGGCGGCCAGGCCGGTGCGGGCCAGGACGGGGGCGAGGCCGAGGGCGGAGGTGCCGGCCGTGAGGTGCAGCAGGCCGCCGTCGAGCGCCGGGGACCGGGGCGAGAAGCGGCGCAGCGCCGTCGGCTGGGGCAGCCCGAGCCGGCGGGTCAGGAAGCGGCCGGGCGCGGTGCCGGTGAAGCTCAGATAGCGGTCGGCCATGTCTCCAACTCCCACGGGTTCGGTGCGGTGCCACGGGGCGCGGTACTCAGGTGACTTACTCCGGAGTAAGGTTACCGGAGGTAATCCGAGGTGGGTCCGTCGGGGTGGAGGAGCAGATCGGGATGAGTCCCCTTGAGCCGCCGCGGGGCCGACGGGTCGCGGTGATCGGCGGCAGCCGCGTTCCGTTCGCCCGCGCCGACGGCCCCTACGCCACCGCCTCGAACCAGGAGATGCTCACCGCCGCCCTGGACGGCCTGGTCGAGCGGTACGGGCTCGACGGCCCCGGCGCGGTCGGGGAGTTCGTGGCGGGCGCGGTCCTCAAGCACAGCCGGGACTTCAACCTGGCCCGCGAGACGGTCCTCGGCTCGGCACTGGACGCCCGTACCCCGGCCTACGACATCCAGCAGGCCTGCGGCACCGGCCTCCAGGCCGTCATCGCCGCCGCCAACAAGATCGCCCTCGGCCAGACGGAGGCGGCCGTCGCGGGCGGCGCGGACACCGCGAGCGACGCGCCGCTGGGCCTCGACGACCGGCTGCGCCGCATCCTGCTGGAGACCCGGCGGGCGAAGACGGCCGGCGGCCGGCTGAGGGCACTCGCGAAGCTGCGGCCCGGGCACCTCGTCCCCGAGATCCCGCGCAACGCCGAGCCCCGCACCGGCCTGTCGATGGGCGAGCACGCGGCCGTGACGGGCCGGGCCTGGGGGATCGGCCGCGAGGCCCAGGACGAACTCGCCGCGACCAGCCACCAGCGGCTCGCGGCGGCCTACGAACGGGGCTTCTTCCAGGACCTGGTGGTCCCCTTCCGGGGCCTGACCCGCGACCAGAACCTGCGCCCCGGCTGCACGGTGGAGCAACTGGCCGCCCTCAAGCCGGTGTTCGGGCTCGCCGGCCCCGAACCGACCATGACCGCGGGCAACTCGACACCGCTGACCGACGGCGCGGCCCTGGTCCTGCTGGCCTCCGAGGAGTGGGCGCGGCAGCGGGGCCTTGAGCCGCTGGCCTGGCTGACGGCGTACGAGACGGCGGCCGTGGACTTCGTCCATGGTGATGCGGCGGGCGGTGCGGACGGCCTGCTGATGGCGCCCGCGCACGCCGTGCCGCGCATGCTGGAGCGGGCCGGTCTGGGCCTGGCGGACTTCGCACTCGTCGAGATCCACGAGGCGTTCGCCTCGCAGGTGCTGGCGACGCTCGCGGCCTGGGAGAAGCGGGGGCTGGCGCCGGTGGACCGGGCCCGGCTGAATGTGGCGGGATCCTCCCTGGCCACCGGCCACCCGTTCGCGGCGACCGGCGCCCGCATCGTGGCGACCCTGGCCACACTGCTGTCGGAACGGGAGGGGCCGGTCCGCGGGCTGATCTCTGTGTGCGCCGCGGGCGGCCAGGGCGTCACGGCGGTCCTGGAGCGAACGTGAGAACCCCTCACATAATCTCCGAGGTTGCACACCCCCGGCTCCGGACCCTCCCCGAAACCGCACCATCCCGTCACAGCCGGGCCGTACGATGATCAACTAACCGTCGGTAACTGCTCATATGCGGTCGTTCGGCCCGGCGACGGTGAACGCCTCGGTGTGCGAGGCACGTACGTATGCAGCAAGCAGTGCACCGCTGCACGCCCGAGGAGCCGCCCCGTGTCCACCCCGTACCCGAACGTTCCCGTCTCCTCCGGCATGACGGTCTCCGCCACCGACTACGACGGCGCGCCGATCCTCATCGAGCCCGAGATCCGCCGGCTGGACGGCGCCGTGCGCGAGGTGTCCGTCCCGCCGTTCGCCCCGCCGATGCGCCACGGTTCACTCGCCGACCTGCCCTTCGACAACGCGGCGGCGGACCCCGCAGCGGTCGTCCTCAGCCGCCGGGGGGCGGACGGCCAGTGGACGGATGTGACGGCGGCGGCCTTCGCCGAACAGGTGCTCGCCCTCGCCAAGGGGCTGCTCGCCAAGGGGCTGGCACCGGGCGACCGGATCGCCGTCATGGCCCGCACCCGCTACGAGTGGACGCTCCTCGACTTCGCCGCCTGGGCTGCCGGACTGGTCACGGTCCCCGTCTACCCCACCTCCTCCGTCTTCCAGATCCGCTGGATCCTCCAGGACTCCGGCGCCGCGGCCCTGGTCACGGAGACCGCGGGCCAGGCCGCCGCCCTCGGACCGGAACTCGACCGGGTGCCGGACCTGCACCACCTGTGGGTCATCGAGAAGGACCACCTCGAACGGCTCGCGGAACTCGGCGACGCCCAGGTGCCGGAGGCCGAGGTCGCGGTCCGCCGGGGCATGCTCGGCCCGGACACCCTCGCCACCCTCGTCTACACCTCCGGCACCACCGGCCGCCCCAAGGGCTGCGCGCTCTCCCACGGCAACTTCTTCGCCGAGGTGGACAACGCGATCGAACTGCTCTACCCGATCTTCAAGGCGAGGACCTCCGAAGAGGTGTCCGTCCTGCTGTTCCTGCCGATGTCCCACGTCTTCGGCCGCATGGTGGCGATCGCCTGCATCCGGGCGCGGGTGCGGCTGGGCCACGCGCCGAGCCTCAAACCGGAACACCTGCTGCCGGACCTCGCGGCCTTCCGGCCGACCTGTCTGCTGACCATCCCGTACATGCTGGAGAAGGTCTTCAACACCGCGCGCGCCAAGGCGGAAAAGGGCGGCCGGGCCTCCTCCTTCGACCGGGCCGCGAGCGTGGCCAGGCGCTACGGCGAGGCACTGGAGGCCCGGCAGACCGGCACCGGCAACGGCCCGAGCCGCGTCCTGCGCACGGCCCGCGCCTTCTACGACCCCCTCGTCTACCGGCGCATCCGCAACGCCATGGGCGGCCGGGTCCGGTACGCGATCTGCGGCGGCTCCCCGCTCGGCCGTCCCCTGGCCGCCTTCTACGCCGGCGCCGGCATCGAGATCTTCGAGGGCTACGGGCTGACCGAGACGACCGCCGCCTCCACCGTGACCCCGCCGCTCAAGCCCCGTCTGGGGACGGTCGGCTGGCCCCTGCCGGGCACACGGATCCGCATCGCCGCGGACGGCGAGATCCTGGTCGCGGGCGATCACGTCCTGCGCGGCTACTGGGACCCGCAGGCCGGCGGGGTGGTCCCGGCGGCCCGCGACGGCTGGCTCGCGACGGGCGACATCGGGCAGCTGGACGACGAGGGCTATCTGACGATCACCGGCCGCAAGAAGGAACTGCTGATCACAGCGGGCGGCAAGTCGGTGGCGCCCGCACCGCTGGAGAACTGGCTGCGCTCGCACCCCCTGATCTCCCAGGTCATGCTGGTCGGCGACGGACGCCCCTACGTCAGCGCGCTCATCACCCTCGACCCCGACGGCATCACTCACTGGCGGCAGATGAACGGCAAGCACCCGGTGCCGCCGGAACTCCTCGTGGACGACCCGGACCTGACCGCGATCCTGCAACGCGCGGTGGACGAGGCGAACCGGCTGGTGTCCCGCCCCGAGTCCATCAAGAGGTTCACCGTCCTGCCGACGGACTTCACCGAACAGGCGGGCCACCTCACCCCCTCCATGAAGCTCCGCCGCACCCAGATCATGCGCGACTTCACCGAGGCGGTGGAGGGCCTGTACGCGGGGTAACCGTCCCGCGGATCGGTTGCCTGTGCGCGGGGTAACCGTCCCGCGGATCGGTTGTCTGTGCGCGGTCTGACCGTCCCGCGGATCGGTTGTCTGTGCGCGGTCTGACCGTCCCGCGGATCGGTTGTCTGTGCGCGGGGTAACCGCCCCGCGAACCGGTCGCCTGTGCGGCGGTCTGACCGTCCCGCGGATCGGTCGCCTGCACGCGCGGGCTAACCGCCCCGTGAACCGGTCGCCTGTGCGGCGGGCTAACCGCCCCGCGGACCGGCCGGACCGACGAAGTGGACCAGGCCACGGTGCCGCTCCCTCCGACCCCGCAGGCCACACCCTCGCCGCCCAGTCGCGTTGCGACGGCCGATGGGCGGCGGCCGATCACCGGCGGTGGAAAAGGGCAGGAGCCCCGTCGCCGAAAGGCGCGGGGCTCCTTGGGTACTTCTCTCAGGGTGCGATCGGATCGCTGCTCAGACGGGGGTGACGTTCTCCGCCTGCGGGCCCTTCGGACCCTGGGTCACGTCGAAGCTCACCTGCTGGTTCTCTTCGAGGGAACGGAAACCCTGAGCGTTGATCGCGGAGTAGTGAACGAAGACGTCGGGGCCGCCGCCTTCTTGGGCGATGAAGCCAAAGCCCTTTTCGGCGTTGAACCACTTCACGGTTCCGGTAGCCATAAGCCCTCCTTGGGCTCACAAAGGGTTGCCCTGCTCCAGAACCTGCAAGTGTGAAAACAGTGCCGCACAAGTGCATATGTCTGAAAACGACGAGAGCCCGCGGTTACATGCTCCGCAGGCTCTGTACTGCAAGGGAAACCAAACTGCAACTTGCGGCGAGCCTAGCACGCGGGCACCGGGAAGCAATAGAGGTCAAGATCACTTCACCCGGAAGTTTGAACACCACTGGGCCGGTTGACGGAGGGGGTGGTGGTCGGCACGTACCCCATGAGGTCTAGTCTCGCGATGTGGACAATTCTCGCACCCGGCCGCGCGTCGGCCACATCCAGTTTCTGAACTGCCTGCCCCTCTACTGGGGGCTCGCGAGAACCGGCACCCTCCTCGACTTCGAGCTGACCAAGGACACCCCGGAAAAACTCAGCGAGCGGCTGGTGCGGGGTGATCTCGACATCGGACCCATCACCCTGGTCGAGTTCCTCAAGAACGCCGACGACCTGGTCGCCTTCCCGGACATCGCCGTCGGCTGCGACGGCCCCGTGATGTCCTGCGTGATCGTCTCGCAGGTCCCCCTCGACCGGCTCGACGGCGCCCGGGTCGCCCTCGGCTCGACCTCCCGCACCTCCGTCCGCCTGGCCCAGCTGCTGCTCGCCGAGCGGTACGGCGTACGGCCCGACTACTACAGCTGCCCGCCCGATCTCAGCCTGATGATGCAGGAGGCGGACGCGGCCGTGCTGATCGGGGACGCCGCACTGCGGGCCAACCTCCTGGACGGCCCGCGCTTCGGGCTCGCGGTGCACGACCTGGGCACGCTGTGGAAGGAGTGGACGGGGCTGCCGTTCGTCTTCGCGGTCTGGGCGGCCCGCCGCGACTACCTGGAGCGCGAGCCGGTGATCACCCGTCAGGTGCACGAGGCGTTCCTGTCCTCCCGCAACCTCTCCCTGGAGGAGGTCGGCAAGGTCGCCGAGCAGGCGGCCCGCTGGGAAGCCTTCGACGAGAAGGTCCTGGAGCGGTACTTCACGACCCTCGACTTCCGCTTCGGCGCCCCGCAGCTGGAGGCGGTCGCCGAGTTCGCCCGCTGGGTCGGCCCGACGACGGGCTTCCCCGCGGACGTGAGGGTCGAGCTGCTGGCATAGATCCACGGCCGTGCCTCCGAGGCACTCCGCAGTACGGGTCCGCGGCACTACCCTGCTGACCGAGGCGTGACGGGGAAGAGGGGGACGCCGATGCACCCGCTCGCGGCCGACGAGCCCACCGTCGTGGGGCCCTACCGGCTCCTCGGCCGGCTCGGCTCCGGCGGGATGGGCCGGGTCTATCTGGGGCGCAGCGCCGGCGGCCGCACGGTCGCCGTGAAGATCGTGCATCCGCACTTCGCGCTCGACGAGGAGTTCCGGGCCCGGTTCCGGCGCGAGGTCGAGGCCGCGCGGCGGGTGGGCGGCGCCTGGACGGCGCCGGTCCTGGACGCCGATCCCGACGCGCCGGTGCCCTGGGTCGCCACCGGGTACGCCGCCGGACCCTCCCTGGCGGCGGCCGTCGCCGCCCATGGGCCGCTGCCCCCGCACTCCGTACGGGCGCTCGGCGCGGGCCTCGCCGAGGCGCTCGCCGCCGTGCACGAGCTGGGCCTCGTGCACCGGGACGTCAAACCGTCGAACGTCCTGCTCACCCTGGACGGCCCGCTGCTGATCGACTTCGGGATCGCCCGGGCCACCGACGGCACGGCCTCCCTGACCTCGTCCGGCGTCTCGATCGGCTCACCCGGCTATATGTCCCCCGAGCAGATCCTGGGCAAGGGCGTCACGGGGGCCGCGGACGTGTTCTCCCTGGGCGCGCTGCTGGCGTACGCGGCGACCGGCGAACCGCCCTTCCCCGGGGACTCCTCGGCCGCGCTGCTCTACAAGGTCGTCCACGAGGAGCCGGAGCTGGGCGCGCTGCACGGCGAAGTGCGGGAGGTGGCCGAGGCGTGCCTGGCGAAGGAGCCGGGCGCGCGGCCGGCCCCCGGCGCGGTGGCCGGCCGGCTCGCTCCGGAGGGTGCCGCGCGCCTGGTGGCGGGCGGCTGGCTGCCGGGACCGCTGGTGGAACAGGTCAGCCGGGACGCGGTGCGGCTCCTCGGTCTGGAGGCGACGGATCCGGCGCCGTCGGGCCCGGTCGGGTTCAGCAGCCCTGCGGTGGCCGGCAGGGCGGCGGTGCCGGCGGGGGAGTTCGGACCGCCGCCGGTGATGCCCGGGGCGAGCGGAGCCGGGGTCGGGGCCGGCAGCGGGGCGGGGCCTGGCATGGTGGCCGGGGGTGTCGACGCTGCCGCTGCGGGCGGTGCCGGTCTCGGGGGCGGTGGCGGGATTCCCGGGCCGCGGGACGCGGTGCCCGGGGAGCAGCGGCCGGGCAAGGTCTCCGTCACGATGGCGGCCACCTCCACTCCGGGCGACGGCGGCCGGGGGCGCCGCATGAGCTGTACGGTGGCGCTCGCCGTCGCCGGGGCGCTCGCGGCGGTCACCGTCGGGCTGGGCTTCCTGCTCCGCCCGCTCATCGGCGACGACAGCGCCCACGACAGCGCTGGGGGCAGCACCAGGCCGCCCGCGGCGACGCCCAGTTCGAGCGTCACCGACGAGTTGCCGGCCGGTTCCGGGTCCGACGTCCCCGCGCGCTACCTCGGCACCTGGCAGGGCCAGGCCACCGCCCTCGACGGCCAGTTGCCCATCGGCACCTTCCGGCTCACCGTGCGGCAGGCGGATGTGGGCGAGGAGTTGGGCCGCCTGCGCCAGACCGACCAGCTCGGCGGCGTCTGCACGGACGTACTCACCCTGAAAAAGGTGACCGGAACGGCCCTCGTCGCCACATCGGTCGGGGCCAAGGACAACCACGACGGCTGCGACCCCGCCCCGCACACGATCCGGCTCACCCCGGAGGGCGACGACCTCACCTACACATCGAACAGCAAGCCGGAAGGCAACCCGACCGCCCGCATGTCCAAAACCGACTAGCCGCCCCGCCAGACCGGGTCGCCACTGCGGGCGCGCGGTGGCAGGCAGGCGGGCGCGTGATGCGGTCGGCAGGCGGGCATGCTGGCCGGCAGGCGGGTGTGTGGTGTGGGCGGCCGCTGTCCTCGGTCGGGGTCGGCTCGCACCGGTCGCGGCCTGCTGGCGCCTCGATCGTTCTCCGGCCCCGGCCGTGCACGGCGGATGGCAACCCGGCCGCGTGCATGTCCAGGGCCCGCTGCCTGGAGTGTTTCGGGGCCGTGCCGCAGGCTCGTGTGGGTCAGCCCGGGATGACCACCGTGCGTAGTTCGCCGTCGCCCAGGTGGAGCATGCCCTTGCCGGGGGTGATCTGGCCGCCCACCAGGCTGCGGGACAGGCGTACGCCGATGAGGTCGCCGCTGGAGGACTCCTGGGGGGACAGGAGGACGCCGCGCCGGGCCTTCTTCGCGTCGACCTGCCAGCCCGAGAAGCCGCTGCACACGTCTTCCTCGTCACCGGCGATGACGAGGGCGAGGCCGCGTTCGGCGCCGCGGGAGACGATGCGTTTCATATGGGACTCGGCGTCGCAGTCCTCCAGGATCTCCCCGTCGTCGACGAGCACAACGATCGGCTCCTCAGGGGACGCCGAGTCGATGGCCTGCTCGAACTCGTCCTCGTCGATGTCGTCGCCGGTGAAGACCTTCAACACCCCGTCGCTTGCGTCGAGTTGCCGCAGCGGCGACTGGCGCGGGGCCGCGACGACCAGACGTATGCCCTGGGCGAGAAAGGAGTGGGCGAAGTTCATCAGCACCGTGGAGCGGCCGGACTTCGCCGGTCCCGCGACCACGAACGCCGGGACCCCGTCCGCGAGATCGGGTCCGAAGCCGACGATCTCGTCGCCGCCGATGCCCGCGAGCGCCCACAGCCGCGAACGGGAGCCCTCCGGGTCGCGCATCTCCCACGCGTCCTCGAAGGAGATCCGGCTCGGCAGGCTGTCCACCCGGAACGGCCGGCGCGAGCGCGGCACGCCCGCGTCCCGGGCCGTCGCCGCCTCGCCGATCGCCGCGATCGCCGCCGCCTGCCCCTGCCCCGTGGTGTCCTCGGCGAGCAGCGCGAACTGCGTCTCCGTACCGGACTCGTTGCGGAACGCGCGCCCCGGCGGTATCTCCTCGGGCACCTTGCGGGCGGGGATGCCGAGCATGGAGAAGTCGCTGCGGTCGGCGAGCCGCAGACCGTACTTGTCCTCGGTGAGTGTCGCGATCCGCCCCACGAGCAGCGTGCGGTCACCGGTCAGCACCAGATGGATGCCGACGCTCGCACCCTCCCGCATCATCGTCGTCAACTCGTCGGTCAGCGAACCGTGGTCGATCTCGCCGAGCGTGGGCACCCAGCCCTCCCAGCGGTCGAGGAGTACGACGATGTGCGCAAGCCGCTGGTCCTCGGGGGCCGCGGCCCGCTGCTCTCCGATGTCGGCGAAGCCCTTGTCCGCCAACAGGTCCTGACGGCGGGAGAGTTCGCCCTTGAGCCGGTTGACGAGCCGGATCACCCGCTCGGTCTGGTTGCGGCCGACGACCGCGCCGCAGTGCGGCAGCCGGGTCAGCGCGTTGAGGGCGCCGTTGCCGCAGTCGATGCCGTACAGATGGACGTCGGCGCAGGAGTGGGTGCGGGCGAGGGAGCCCGCGACGGTGCGCAGCACCTGCGAACGGCCGCTGCGCGGCGCGCCGCCGATCATCAGATGACCGAAGGTGGCGAAGTCCACGACCACCGGGCGGCGCGCCTGGTCGGCGGGCAGGTCCTCCACACCGTACGGCGCGGGCGGCAGCCGCCCCGGAGCGAGCGCCGCGACCGGTGTCTCGACGTCGTCCAGCAGCAGTGTCTCGGCGAGCGCGGGCAGCCACGGGCTGTGCTGCGCGGGAATGCCCAGCGCGGTGCTGGCGTCGCGGACCGCGTCGACCAGCACCTTCAGGTCGGTGATCTCCTCGTCCTCGCGCGTCTCGGCCTTCGGTTTGACCAGCGCGGCCCGTCCCAGATCCGCCCAGGCCAGTTCGCCCACCCAGGGCGCGAGGGCGGTCGGGTCCGCGGCGCCGGGCCGGCGGCCACCGACCCGTCCCGACTGGAACGGCACCAGGGACGCGTGCCCGAGACGGACGTACGCCCGGCCCGGCGTGTTCTTGGAGATGTGTCCGGCCTCCGGCGAGTCGATGACGTCGCTGGACTCGCCGCCGTCGGTCACGCGCAGCGCGATCCGCAGGTTGGTGTTGGCGCGGATCTCGGGGGAGACCACACCGCTCGGCCGCTGCGTGGCCAGCAGCAGATGGATGCCGAGCGAACGTCCCCGCTGGGCGATGTTGACCAGTCCGGTCACAAAGTCGGGCAGGTCGCGCACCATCGAGGCGAACTCGTCGATGACGATGAGGAGTCGGGGCACCGGCGGGTGCGAGGGGTCGCGGCGCACCAGGTCCTGGTAGTCCTCGATGTCCTTGGCGTCGGCGGCGGCCAGGATGTGCTCGCGCCGCTTCAGCTCGGCGCCCAGCGATTCCAGGGCCCGCTCGACGAGATGGGCGTCCAGGTCGGTGACCATGCCGACCGTGTGCGGCAGCTTCACACAGTCCTTGAACGCCGAGCCGCCCTTGTAGTCGACGAGCACGAACGTCATGTTCTCGGGCGTGTTGGCCACGGCCAGCGAGGCGACGATGGTCTGCAGCAGCTCCGACTTGCCGGAACCGGTGGTACCGGCGATCAGGCCGTGCGGGCCGTCCTTGCGCATGTCGATGCCGAACGCGCCGTCGTAGGACTCGCCGATGACCGCCAGCGTCGACTGCCCGCCCATCCGCCAGCGCGCGGTGATCGCGTCACCGGTCGGCGGCTCCAGTCGCAGCACGTCCAGCAGCCGGCTCGCGGCGGGCAGCGCCGAGTCCTCGGTCTCGCCGCTGATGTCGCGCAGCGGGGACAGCGAGCGGGCCAGGCGCAGGCACCAGGGGGCGGAGACGAAGTCGGGCCGTACGTCCTTGATGCGCTCGGCACCCGCCTCCTCGACCCGCAGCCGCAACTCCCGTGCCTGCTGCGCCGGTTCGCTCTCCTGGCCGCTCGTGGCGTGCCAGGCGTGGAAGGACGGGAAGCCCCCGGGCGCCTGCTGCTGTACCGCCTGCTGCGCCGGGTCGTCGTACTCCCGTGCCTTGGGCTCGGCGACGACGAACGCCTGGCACTCGCCCGGCAGGAACCGTTCCTCCGCGTCCAGGCACAGCGCGTAGAGGGACACCGCGGGGCCCTCGCGCAGCAGTCGTACGACACCCGGCAGGGACCGCAGCCGTCGCGAGCCGTCCCAGACGACCACGATGTCCGGGTCGGAGAAGTCCGTGCGCTGCCCGCGGTTCTGCTCGGCGGCCTTCTTGCGGGCGTCGAGGATCTGGGTCAGCTCGCCGATGCGGGCGCCGACCGTCTCGGCGTCGGTGCCGATGAGCACGTTGGCGTCCTGGCCGCCGGTCGGCCTGGCGTGCGGCAGCCAGCGCACCCAGTCCCAGCTGCCCTGCGCGCTGTTCTCGCTCAGGACGTAGCACTGGACGTCCATCGGGCTGTGCAGCGCGGCCATCTGGGCGACCGCCCAGCGTCCGAGGGCGCGGGCGGAGTCGCCCGGCCCCGCCATGCCGATCACGCCGAGGGAACGCAGCGAGAGCGCCACCGGGGCGTCCGCGATGCTCCAGGTGACCTGGCGGCGGTGGTCGTCCTGCTCCGGGTCGTCGAGCACCACCTCGGAGGGCAGCCGGCCCGTTCCGACCCGTACCAGCAGATGGTCACGGTCGGTGCGCCGCCGCTCCCACAGCCGGGTGCGCGGGCCGGTGCCGAGGGAGAGGACGGCGGCCGGGTCGGGCACGGCGCCCCGGCGGTCCTGCCGCTCCGCGACGAGCGCGTCCTGCGCGTCCTTCTCGATCCGTTCCTTCTGCTCCTTGTACTCCTTGACCTGCTTGGCATGGGACTTACGCCCGTGCTTCTTGTCCATGAAGTAGTTGGCGAACAGCAGGATGGGGCTGAGGCCCGCCATGATCAGGTAGTACCAGCGCTGGAAGATGAGCACGGCCACCACCGCGCCGACCAGCGGGGTCAGCGCCATCAGCCAGGGCAGCGGCCGGGCCTCGTACTCGCGCGGCGGCGACGGCAGCCGGAACTTGGTCTGCCGCTCGGGCGGGCGCAGCCGGGGCGGCCGGTTGTAGTCGAGCCCGATCCCGTCGTCCGACCACTTCAGGGCCGCGTTGGGCGGGCTGTAACGGCCGAGTTCCAGAAGGGAGTTGCCGACGGCGATCTGCGCGCCGAGGGGCCAGGTGTCGCCGTCGGACCCGGAGACCTTCGTCCCGTCGAGGGTGACTGTTTCCTTGTCGGCGTGCACGGCGACTTGGCAGGTGCCATCGGTTGCAACTGACAAGGTGAGGGCGCGGGCGTCGAGTTCGGGATCGTCGATGCGCAGATACGCGGACGGGCCGCTGCCGATGTCGTAGCGGCCGACGCCGAGCCGGTGCACATGGCCGGCGGCCGGCCCGCCCACGACCCGCAGTTCCACCAGCCCCGTGGGCTCGCCAGGCAGACAGCCGGCCGGGTCCTGGAGACTGACGACGGCGCCCTCGCGCAGCGGCGAACCGACGACGGTGGCACTGGGATCGACGGCGTACCCGTCCACGTACACGAGGGGCGCGCCGCCCGACGGGACCGCCTGGTGCTGCCCGATCGGAATGACCTGCGCACCGCCGACGCCGACGTGTTGGGCCAGTTCCCGGGCGATGTCCCCGACGCTGGACTCGGGGTCGGCATCGAGTACGACGTCGGCGGCGCCCCCGCCGAACGGGTCGACGACGGTCAGAGTCAGGCGCACGCTCGTCCTCCCCAAGCCCCCCGTGACCGCTCCCTCCCGCAGGTCACAGTGGAAGCGACGATATCCGCTCGGCGCCGGGACGGGGCAATGGGGAGGCGGGGTCCGGTGCACGTCCGGTGCATGTCCTGTGCGCTTCCGGAAGCTCTTTCCGATGGCAACGCGCTGTGCACGCGCTCACGACGGCCTGTTCACCGTTCCTGTTCCGGATTCCGGGCTGTGGCACGTCAGTTCACCCCCGTAAGCTGCTGCCGCAAGAGCGGACGATCACCTGGGTGGAACCACGCGGCCCACCCGTTACGTCCGCGCACAGGGAGCCACGGGGGTTGGCCCTGCGGCATGGTGAAGAGGAGCGGTCTCATGGCCAAGGACCTTGACGTCACATACCAGGACATGCGTGACGCAGCCAAGCATGTCGTGAAGGAGAAGGAAAAGCTCCAGGAAAAGCTCGACGGCCTGCGCAAGTACATCGCGAACCTGGTCGAGTCCGGCTACGTCACCAAGAGTTCCTCGAAGGCGTTCGACGAGAACTTCGAAGAGTTCACCCGCGGCACCAAGGACACCCTCGACGGCCTGGACGGCATGGGTGACTACCTGACCAACGCGGCCGACAAGTTCGAGCAGATCGACGAGGAACTGGCAAAGGCGGCCAAGAGCCGGTAGCCGACGGCGGCCTGGAGCCGGTACGGCGAGGGTGACCGGGAGCCCGCTGGACGGGCCGCCCGCCCGATGCGCCGGCCTCCGCCGAGCGCACCGGGCTGGTGTCGGTGCCCGCCGGGTCGCCGGGTCTCTGGGTCTCTGGGGCAGCCGGGGTCGGTCACCGCCGGCGCCGGGACTCGTCAGTGGTCGGAAAGCGGCTGCCGGAGCAGATAGGTGTGGAGGTCGCTGCGGGGTTCCTCCGTGTCGACGCGCAGCCAGGAACCGTCGCGGAAGCGGATCAGCACCATCCTCGTCTCGAACTCACCGTTGAACGGGTCGACGAGGGTCGCTTCGGTGGCGGAGAGCCGGGCGACGATCTGCATGTGCTTCTCCCTCCCCACGGTGACGCGCCGGGGTGGGGCCGCAAGCACGATCCCGTCCTGGGTCGCGAGGACCAGCCGCTGGTGGTGGGGGGAGTGGGCGTACCAGCGCAGGAGGAACTGCCCGGCCGGGCTGTGCCAGTTCCCGTCGAAGACCCGGTCGAGTCCCTGCTCGGCGATGGCGGCGTCCCGGCGCCTGTCGTCCTCGTCCTTGACCCGCAGCCGTTCCCTCTCCTCCTTGGTGGCGAGGGCCCGCTTGACCGCTTCCTCCACGTTGGACAGCAGGGTCAGCAGCATGAGGAGGGGCATGAACGGCACGGCGAGCACCGCACCGAGCATGCCCAGCGGGCGCAGTCTCCCGGGGCGGAGCGGGGGAGTGCCGGCGGCCCGCAGCATGTCGGCGGGGGGCTGCGGGATCTTGTCGATCGTGCACCATTCCGCCGCGTCGGCGTGGACGCCGAGCCGGTCCGCCATGACACGCTGCTTGCCCCTGGACGTCACGTGAGGACTCTCCTTGTCGGCGCGGGACGGGCTGGGTGTGCCGAGAGCGTATTCGGTACCGGTTGCCATGAGGACTGGCAGACTCTGCAGAACCGCGCCTTCGCTCGGCGGACCTCACCGAGAAGAGGATGAAGAGAGACAGCGCTCCTCTCCATCCATGCCCATATGCCCGGCGGTACCGGCTACTTGATGCTCTCCTTCTCGGCACCACTCATCGGGATGCCCGGCCCCATGGAGCGGCGGTGCGACGCCATCGCGGGCTCCCTGCGCTGGGTGGTGTGATGCCCAGGGTCCCGCGCTGAGTGATCTTCCGTTTCTGGAGGGCGCTCAGGTGTCCTCGGCCGGCGTGGCGAGGGGGTCGTCGTTCGACGGGGCGGTGAAGGACACCGTCTGAAGAATGGCTCCCATCATGTCGACGAACTGGGCCCACCGACCCACGGAAGCAGTGAAGAGCGTGAAGACGGCCGTGAACGGGCCGGTCGGGAACGGCACATGCACCTGGATCCGGGCGGTGACGAGATCCGTCGCCTTGCCGCTCACTGTCACCGCGGGGTTGAGTTTCAGTTCACGCCAGGTGACGCATGACACCGCAGGACCGCACGGGAGATCCAGCCATTCGACCTCGTTGTACGGGTCCGCAGTAAGGGCCGCGAAAATTCCCTGCGCCACGACATCGGTTTCGGTGTTGGCCTGGTCCGTGGGGATGGCGGCCAAGGTGAAGGCGCATTGGGCCACGCCCTCGGAGGGGTCGTGCCGGGCGATGTCACCCTCAGGAGTGTGTTCCTCCTCCGACGTGGAGAACAGCCCCATCGCGGCGTAGGAGACTCCGGTGCCCTGCATGAGTTCGGCGATTGCCGTGTAGTACGGAGCGGCGGGATCCCAGACCGTCTCGTCCCCACGGGAGTAGAGCGCCCGCACGAAGGAGTGCGCGCGGGCCGCACGTTCCTCGGGGCTGTCGGCGAGGGGCAGCGCGAAGAAACCCTCGGGGGCCAGGAACCAGACCGGTGGGGGCTCAGTCGGCGTAGGGAGCGGCTGAAGGGGGCCGGTGGGCTCGGCAGAGGGGCGCATGGGGATGTGGCCGTTTCGAGTGTGAAGTGCCGGTGGTTTCAGAGGTCTTCGGGATGGTATTCCCTGGGATCGACTTCCTGGCCGTCGTCGTCCATGACCAGACTTTCCTCCGAGGCTCCGAAAGCGGAGGTGAACCGACGCGGCAGCAGAATGTCGACGTTGTAGTGGCCGCACGTATTGCGGGTGATGATGGGTGAGACGGAATCCGGCATGTTGACGTTCGCGGCGAATTCCAGGACGGCCGCCCGCTGCGGAGGGGTCAGGGAATCGAGGGGGAGCAGGTTGGGGGTGTGCTCCAGGTATCGCGTCAGGTTTCTGCGGTAGGTGCACTGCAGCCGGCACCAAGACCCATCTACGAAGGTGACTTTGAAGTCGTTGCCGTCCTTGAAGTCCTTGAGTTCGATGCCGCTGATGTCGGTGCGCGGGCACTGCCACAGAACCTCGTCATCGATTGCCTTGTCGTTCTTCTTGTCATAGGGCAGGCTGACGACGACGAGTCGTCGGTCGGTGACGATCGCGTGCGTGCGCTGGTGCTTCTGGTCGGTGCGTCCCGGGTCCAGTTGCCAGGGCAGAGTGCGGGCGATGGTGCCTGGTGCGGCCCACATGACCGGGAAGTCCTCGACCTCGTTGGCCGGTTCGTCCGGCGTGTCGGATCCGGAGTCGCCCGAGGGGGTGGCGATGTTGCCGCCCGCAGCGCTGAGCACGGCCATGAAAGCAGTGCCCAGGACCAGGGCAGCACCCTTGAGGGTTTTCAAGCCGACCGTGCTGCCTGTCGAACGTGCCGTGAAGGAGGGACCTTCGGGCCAGCCCGGCAACTCGTTCTGGATGTCGTTGCGCTCGGTGTCACGGAACCAGCGCATACCCCTGACGCGCATCGCGGCGCCCGTCGCGAAAGTGACGGGACCGCGACCCAGGAGCATTTCCCCCGGTTCGGGCTGCCAGATGTTCATGTCGATACGCACTCCCTGTGCTCTACCCCGCTGGTCGTCGTCGGGCTAATCGCCGGAGACAGCGTCCTTGATGTTGGTGACGGCCTTGGGGGCGATCTTGAGGCTGCCGTCGATGACCCGGCCCATGTCGCTTATCGGGTCCACGTTCCACTTCGTGAGCGTGTTGATTCCCTTGGTGCCGATCCATTGCCCTTCGTGGTAGCCGGCACTGACAAGGCCGCCCATGCGTGATGCCAGTCCACTGCTCGCATGTGACACCTCGAAGACATGCTTGGAGCTTCCGCCGATCTTCACCAAGCCAGCCACTCCTAGGCCCCCGTCGAGGCCCTTTGACGCCGCGCCCATGGACATCAGGATGCGTGATTGACCAAGCTCCGAGACCTGGAACCCTTTGCCCAGCAAGCCGGCCTTCGCCGTCGCCGCGGTCCTGGCCACCTTGGCGGTCTTACCAGCAACCTTGATCCCCTTGCCGAACATCCCGATGCCCGGCAGCAGTCCGAGCGCGTCGGTGCCCAGGGTCATCCAACTCACGTCCGCTCCCGCGGCCATGGCGATGCCGTGGGCTGCCAGGGACAGCCCGCTGCCGATGAGTGCGGCCGTGCCGAAGATGGCCGCGAGTGGGGGGAAGGGGAGCGTGGCGATGGCCAGCATGCCCAGTACGGCGGTCACGTTGCTCAGCACGTCGCCCACCATCTTGATGAGGTCGGCGTGGTCCTTGAGCCAGTCGCCGGTGGCGTTCCAGGCGTCCGCTATGCCCTTGCCCAGCTTGTCCCAGAAGCCGGGCTCGTCCGGTGCGATGTCCGCGGCCTTGTCGAGTTCCTTGCCTATCCGGCGCGCGGCCTGCCTGTACCGTTCCTCAAGGTCGTGGACCTTGTTGATGACCTCGTTGACGGCGCTGGAGGCCTCGCCGAGTTCGTCGCTGCCCTCGCTGCCGGCCTCCGCCTTGGCCTTGTCCTGGGCGCTGAGCTTTTCCCCGGCCAGCTTCTCCAGCCGATCCGCGTCGTCCTGGAAGTCCTGGAGTTCGCCCGCCCACCGGTGCAGCGCTCGCGAGGCCTTGTCGAAGGATTCGTGGCTCTTGCGGATGAGCGGAGTGACGTCCTCGCCGATGTACTCGGTGAACGCGATCGCGGTCTTGCCCTTCCAGGCGCCGCACTCTATCCGCTCCAGCTCGCGCACCGCCGTTCCCAGCTCGCCGGCCAGGCCGCCGAGTCGCTTGGCGAGTTCCCGGGTGTCCGTCACGTCTCCCGGGGTGGGGTCCCATCCGATGTGCGGGAAGGCCGGCCGCTTACCGGTCACGTCACTTGCCCTTCTTCTTCACCTTGAGCGATTCGGCGAGTTCCTGGTCGAGCTTGTCGAATGTATCGCCGATGGTGTTGATCATCTTCACCGCACCGTGCGTGTGTTTGCCGAGCTGCTTGATGCCGTAGCCCCAGTCGTCGGCGAAATCCTGGACGTCCTCGATGAGTTTGCTCTCACCGACGGCGGAGGCGTCGGCGCTGCGCAGATCGCGGCGGGCGTCCTCCATGCGGTCGCTGATCGAGGAGAAGGTCTTCTTCAGGTGCTCGAAGACGGTGTCTTCGAGGCGCAGGTCGCTCATGTGGTGTTCCGGTCTCCGTCACGGCCGCACAGTGGGACTTCCCGTGAGGCAGATGGTGGTCGAGAGTTCTGACGGTATCGACGGGCCGCGTGGGTTCGCCAGCGAACCGCTTCCGGGCAGAGACCTTGACGGTCGGACGAGCACGTCGAGCGTGGCCGCCTGGTGCCGCGGAAGAGGGCCCCGTCGCGGGCCCGGCGGGTGGTGGGGCCGCCGGGCCTGTGTCGGTGGGGCGTCAGCGGTTGACCGACTGGATCTCCTGCACGGTGACCGCCTGGTCATTGCCGAACGTGCCGTCGGGGAGTTCCTGCGGTTCGGGGGTGCCCGTGCCCGTCCAGGTGATCTGCCATGTGACGGTGGCCCGAAGCTTGAAGGTGCCGTTGCCCGACGACCGCAGGTACTTGACCCCACAGGACGGGGTACGGTCGGCCTTGCCCCTGGCGTAGGGCTCCCCTACGGAGCCGTCGGCGTTGGCCCGGCAGATTCCCGATCCGGGGTACGTCGTGGCGTCGGGGGTGCCGGGTTCGAGCCTCAGGGCGACCGGTTTGGCGGTGGTCGTGGCCTGGATGTTGAGACCGGCGACGTTGAGGGAGGCGGTCACGGAGACCTCTTTGAACTTGGCCTCGTCCAGCCAGGCCCAGGTGGCCAGGTTGACCTTGGTGGTGTTCTGCGGCGCGAGGGTCACCTCGGTGGAGGGGAGCTGGATGCGGTTGTAGGCGAGTTCGGCCAGGATCTGGGGGGTCACCGCCTTGTCCACCGGTGGCGCGTCGCCGTTCTCCACCCAGAAAGGCTGCTTGTTGCAGGCCTGCGCCGCGGGTTCCATCCAGCGGTCCTCGTCGACGACCGCGACCCACCAGTTGCCTTTGTCCTTGACGTCGAGGTTGTAGTTCTTGTACGTGCCGTCCTTGTACTCGTTCCGGAACATGCCGACGGACGTCTTGGCGTAGCTGTGCTGGCCCGGCGTGTTGACCGTCTCGGTGTACATGTCTTCGACGTACTGCGCGAAATCCTCGGCACTCCGCGGTTCATACCAGCACGCCGGCGGGGTCCAGTTCGACACCGGCCGTACCGACGAACTGGTCCCGCTGCCGCGCACCGAGCCGGAGAATGTGACCCGGGAGGTCAGGGTTCCTCCGCTCGCGCTTCCGGACTGCTCCGTGCGTCCCTGTGTGCCGCTGCTGGGCGGCCAGTCGGCGAATGCGACGCCGGGGGCGGTGAGGGTGAGAGCCCCCGCAAGGAGGCCGGCCAAGGTGATCCTGCTGAGTGACGTCACGCAGTGCATGACTTGTGGCCCCTTTGGGAAGTGAGCTTCGTCGTCTGCCAGACACCCTGCTTGTTCTTTTCCACGCGAGTTGAGTAGAGGACGTAGGAGTCGTTCGTCACCTCGGTCTTGTGGACTTTGTTGGTCTTGCGATCCTTTGCGAAGGCCTTGCCCTGGTCCTCGCAGTAGACGACGCCCGCTGACGCGGAATCGAACACCTCGATCTTGGCGTTGTAGTAGCGGTTGGTCCCGGTGATGCTGTACCCGTCCTTCGCGATGGACTGGACCCAGTCCTTGGCTTCGGCAAGGGCGGTACCGCTGTAGTAGAAGGAGAGCGCCGGAAGGTCGACATCTCCTTGTGTGATGGCGTAGTTGGTGGCGTCGATGCGCTGTGCCACGTCCGCGAGGACGGCGTCCTCGGTCGCGTCACCGGTTTTCCAACTCTCGAAGGTGTCCTTGAGGTCGCTCGGAAGGGTGATCTCGGGCCGTCCGGCCGAGTCGCTTGCGCTCGGCGACGCGGACGCCGTCGTGCCGCCTGTCTCAGCGCCGGCGATCTTGTCGTTGTCCTTGGAGTTGTCGTTGCCGCCGCAGGCGGTGAGTAGGGCGGCTGTGGCAAGTGCGGCAGCGATGGGCAAAGGGCGGCGCTTCACACTGGGCTCCCCGTGAGACAAGAAGTGAGTCAAGAACTCTGACGTTATAGGCGAGCCCGAGCGGTACGCCAGAACCAACCTCGCCTGACAGGCGGTTATTTGAGGCTCTAGAGGGATAATTCGGCGCACCGGATGTGTTCGGATCGTTTCCGAAGGCCCGGGCCACGGACGCCCCCCGATCGAGCGTGCCGTCGCGGATGCTCGGCGCCTCGGGCTTTGCGGGAGTCATCGGTTTCACACCCATCGCAACGCCCCCCACCAGCGGCCGCGCACAGTTCGCCCATCGCCGGTGATGCCGCTCCCGGCGCCGTCCCTCGGCTGATCGTCCAACAACTTCTTCAGCGGAGGCGACAGTTCGGTTACCGGGGTGCCCGCCGCCTGCGCCGCCCCGACCGCCCTGACGTGGCTCGGCGGCTCGGCCGCAGGCGTTTCTTCTCCGGCCCCTGGCGCCTGCCGCGCAGCCAGAGCAGGATCGCCAGGGGGATGAGGACGGGGGCGCCGTAGCCGGCGGGTGTGCCCGAGGTGGCGCCCCCTACCGCGCCGCCGTCGGCGGCGAGGGCCAGCCGGCAGCCCGTCTCGTCGTGCCGGCCTGGATCGGGTCGGACCTAGGGCTGCCCTAGAGCCGGCCGAGGCCGTCGCGCATCTTCCGCAGCAGTTCCGCCCCGGTCGGCGATCGTGTCGTACGCGGTGGCCGTCTGGGACTTCGCCGGGGCCCGGGCCGCGGGGCCGGCCGCCGACGGGCCCTCGGCCGGGTGCGGCACGGTCTTTCCGCCGGGCGTGCCCGTCCGCGGCTCGACGGATGCGTACGACGGGAGCGGCGCCGCCGCCTTCTCGGACCACGCCCCGGCCGAGTCCTCGTGGTGGCCCTCAAGCCGACCCGGCGCATACGCCAACGCCGGTCCATGCGCCCGGGCCACCCCCAGTACCTCGCGGTGTCCGGCGAGTGCCGGATGCCGCAGCTCCTGCTTCCAGCGGTCCCGTACCCGCACGAGTGCCGTCACGGCGATCACCGGCAGCGGACCCGAGTCGGCGAGACTCGCCTTCGCGGCCTTCGCGGCCTTCGCGGCCTTCGCGGCCTGCGTGGACGCCGCGGACGCGGCGAACGGCGGCAGCAGCGCGATGGCGAGAACCAGCGCCCCCAGTCAGACCGGCGGACCGTGTTTGGTGGCAGTGGCGCGATGGCGAGGAGCAGCCGCGGCCAGTCGGGCCGGCGGAGCGTGTTCGACGGCAGTAGTGCGATGGCGAGAACCAGCGCCCCCAGCCGGGCCGGTGGAGCGTGTTCGGTGGGGCGTGGGGCGGTGTGGCGTTCGGTGAGCAGGGTGGTCGCCGCGTCGTCGGTGGGGTCGACGCCGTGGCGGGCGGCTGTCGTGCGCACCGTCGCGAGGAGCCGGGATCGGACGTCGGCGCGGCGCCGGCGAGGGGGAGTTGCTCGGTCGGCCTCGGTGTGGTTCCGGTCACCCGAGGGTGACCTCGGCACCTCGAACCCATGTGAGCGAATCGTGTGGGAACTGTGTCCGGCGGGGGTTCGCCGGTGCACAGGCGGCAGGCCCGGTGACCCCCCTTGGTGGAACTGGTCCGCATACGCCCGAAGTTGCAGAGCGTAACGGCCAACTGGGCCCGGTCGAGGACTCGGAACGTGCCTTGAGGGGCTTATGTGCGGCTGATACGGTGCGATCGCTTGACACTCACTCTGGCGCTGGGTATCCGACCCAGGTCGAGCGGTGCGTCCAGCGCGTCTCGCGCCTCACGTGCGGGCGTTCGGGGGTGAAGTGTCCGCTTGTGCACGGAACTTGGCAGACATTTCTTGGGCGTACGGGGAGCGGTTGCGTGAAGATCCAGGAGCGTACGGGGGCGGGCGTGAATCGTGCCGCCGCTCCGGCTCAGCCGTCGGTCGGTGACCGGCTGCCCACTCCGCCTCGCGAGCGCAAACCGGCGCTTGCCGCGCTCGCCGTGCTGCTGATCCTGCTCGGTGCGCTGGGCGCGACGACGCTCGTGCTGCGCGCCGGGGACCGGATCGAGGTCGTCAAGGTGACGCAGGAGATCCCGGCGGGCGAGTCCGTCACCGACAGCAATGTGACCTCCGTGATGGTGGCCGAGGACAGCGGCATCCACTATGTCCCGTGGGCACAGGTCGACGGCCTGAAGAAGCTCAAGGCCAAGAGCACCATCCCGGCCGGAGTGGTCGCGGTCGGTGAGATGTTCGCGGCGCAGAGCGGGCTGGAGTCCGGCAAGGCCACCGTCGGCCTGTCCCTCAAGGCGGGCCAGTACCCGGCCGGGCTCAAGATCGGAGACGTCGTCGCCGCCTACCGGGTCGGCGGCAACGGCGGTTCCTCCGGCGGCGGTTCGTCCGGCTCCTCCTCGGCCGACAGCAGCAGTTCCGTGATCGTCGAGCAGGCGCGCGTCAGTTACGTCCCGGGGAAGAAGAGCGACGACTTCGTCAGCAGCACCAACCTGGCCGTCACCCTGACCGTGGACGGCGACAAGGCCGCCGCGCTCGCGCAGGCCGCGTCCAACGGCGAAGTGGCCCTCGTCCGCGTCCCCGGCACCGACTAAGAGGCGGAACCCACCCCATGGCGCTCATCGCTCTCGCCGCCGACAAGGGTTCCCCCGGCGTCACCACCGCGGCCGTCGCCCTCGCGGCGGTCTGGCCCCGGCGCGCACTGCTCGCCGAGGCCGACCCGGCGGGCGGTGACCTGGTCTACCGCAGCGCCGCCGCGCACGGCGGACCGCTCAACCCGAACACCGGCATGCTGTCCATAGCCGCCACCGCCCGCCGGGGCCTGGTGCCCGACCAACTCTGGGACCACGTACAGCCGTTGAGCGGCGGACTCGAAGTGCTCGTGGGGCTCGGCATCGCCGAGCAGGCCGCCGGTCTCGCCGGGCTCTGGCCCACGCTCGGGCACGCCTTCGCCTCCCTCGCGGACTCCCCGAACGCGCCCGCCGACGTCCTCGCGGACTGCGGGCGCATCAGCGGGGACACCCCGGCCGTGGAGCTGTTCCCGCACGCGGCTCTCGTCCTGCTCGTCTCGCGCACCGAACCCGAGTCGCTGGCCCGCGTCCGGGACCGGGCCGCCGCCCTCTCCGCCAAGCTGCACGGCGGTCCGCGGGGCGCCGCGGCCCTCGCCACCCCGCTCATCGGCGTCGTCCTGATCGCCGACCCGAACGGCTCCGCGAAGATCGCCGGCCAGGTCAACGACATGCTGGTGCACGCCCAGACCGGCGCCCGGGTGGTCGGCACCCTCGCGGACGACCCCACCGGCGCCGACCAGTTGGCCGGCCGCAAGCGAGGCCGCCTCGACAAGTCCCTGCTGATCCGCTCCGCCCGCAAGGTGACCGCCGACCTGTACCAGCAGTACGGCGCCGCCTGGGCCGCCGCCGCCCAGGCTCACCAGTCCCAACAGCCCCAGCAGGCGCAGCGGCCCCAGCAGGGTCACGCGGGGGCCGGCCGGTGACCGCTGTCGACCACCAGTTGGTCAAGCGGTTCCGGCAGGACGCCGGCGACCGTATCGCCGAACAGCGCCGTCTCGACCAGGTGGGCGGCGTCTCGCCGATGTCCACGGAGGACGAACGGCAGTACGCGCGCGCGGTCATCGCCCAGATCCTGGAGGAGTACGCCCGCACCGAGATCAACGCGGGCCGTACGCCCCTCGACGCCGAGACCGAGGAGCAGTACGCGGCCGCCGTGCACGCGGCGCTCTTCGGCGTGGGCAGGCTCCAGCCCCTGCTGGACGACCCCGACGTCGAGAACATCGACATCAACGGCTGCGACCAGGTCTTCGTCGGATACTCGGACGGGCGGGAGGTCAAGGGCGATCCGGTCGCCGAGACCGACGAGGAACTGATCGAGCTGATCCAGGTGCTGGGCGCCTACTCCGGTCTGTCCTCCCGGCCCTTCGACTCCGCCAACCCACAGCTCGACCTGCGGCTGCCCGACGGCTCCCGGCTCTCCGCCGTCATGGACGTCGCCCGGCGGCCCGCGCTGTCCATCCGGCGCGCCCGCATGGGCAAGGTGTTCATCTCCGACCTCGTCGGCAACGGCACCCTGGGCCCGGAGCTGGGGCACTTCCTCGCCTGCGCGGTCCGCGCCCGCAAGAACATCATGATCGCCGGGGCCACCAACGCGGGCAAGACCACTCTGCTGCGCGCCCTGGCCAACGAGATCCCGCCGAACGAGCGGCTCATCACCGTCGAACGCGCCCTGGAACTCGGGCTCGACACCTTCCCCGAACTGCACCCCAACGTCGTGGCGTTCGAGGAACGGCTGCCCAACTCCGAGGGCCAGGGCGCCATCGGCATGGCCGAACTGGTCCGCCGCTCGCTGCGTATGAACCCCTCCCGGGTGATCGTCGGCGAGGTGCTCGGCGACGAGATCGTCACCATGCTCAACGCGATGTCGCAGGGCAACGACGGCTCGCTGTCCACGATCCACGCCAACAGCTCCAGCGAGGTCTTCAACCGCATCTCCACCTACGCGTTGCAGGCATCCGAGCGGCTGCCCATCGAGGCCAGCCAGATGCTGATCGCGGGCGCGGTGAACTTCGTCGTCTTCATCCAGCGGCGCAACGACTACCAGAGCGGGGGCCGGCTCCAGCGCATGGTCACCTCCGTCCGCGAGGTCAACGGCGTCGACGGCCGGGTGCTGTCCAGCGAGGTGTTCGCGCAGACCCCCGACGGCCGGGTCGTACCGCACGCGCCCATAGCCTGCCTGGAGGACCTGATGGCCTACGGCTACCAGCCGCACGGGGTGTGGGGGTGACCATGACGCACTTCACCGCCGGCGCGGCCACGCACACGGCGCTCGGCTCGCTCGGCTCCATGGGCGGCCTCTTCTCCTCCACCGTCCTGTACTCGATCGGCAGCGGCGTCGCCGTCGGCGGCGGACTCGCGCTGCTGATGCTCGCCGTACGCGGCCTGCCCGCCAAGCCCGCGCACGAGAAGCAGAAGGCCGACGAGCGGTTCGCCGAGCTGATCCGGTTCGCCGGACAGCGCGGCTCGCTCGCCGCCATCGTGGGCCTCGCCGTGCTGCTGCTGACCCGTTGGGCGGTGGCCGGACTCGCGGCCGGTGTCCTCGTCTTCTTCTGGGACCGTCTCTTCGGCGGCGCCGCGGAGGAACGGGCCGCCATGCGCCGGGTGGAGGCCCTTGCCTCCTGGACGGAGTCGCTGCGTGACACCATCGCGGGCGCGGTCGGCCTGGAGCAGGCCATCCCGGCGTCCGCGCGCGCCGCGGCCCCCGTCCTGCGTCCCCATCTCGACGCCCTCGTCGACCGGTTGCGCTCCCGCACCCCGCTGCCCGAGGCGCTTCAGCACCTCGCCGACGAGATCGACGACGCGTCCGCCGACATCATCGTGGCCGCGCTGATCCTCAACGCCCGGCTGCGCGGCCCCGGTCTGCGCCAGGTGCTCGGCGCGCTCGCCAAGTCGGCGCGCGAGGAGGTCGACATGCGCCAGCGGGTGATGGCACAGCGCGCCTCCACCCGCCGCTCGGTGCAGATCGTCGTCGCGGTGTCCATCGCCTTCGTCCTCGGCCTCGCCATCTTCAACCGCGACTTCGTGTCCCCGTACGGAACCTCGGTCGGCCAGCTCGTACTCGCCCTCGTCTGCGCCCTGTTCGCCCTCGGCTTCTGGTGGCTGCGCAAGCTGTCCACGATCGAGACGCCCGAACGCTTCCTGGTCCGAGACGAGTCCTCGGTGCAGTTCGTACGGCCTCGTACCGCCGCGCCCGGCACACAGCAGCCCACGCAGACCCAACAGCCCCAACAGCCCCAGCAGTCCCCGCCGTTCCAGTCGTTCTCGTCGGAAGAAGGTGCACGCCGGTGAACCTGACGATGCCGATCCTGGTCGGCGTGGTCTTCGGACTGGGTGTCTACGTCCTCGTCCGCGCCCTGATGCCGTCGAAGCGGAGCGCGGTCGCCCAGGTCGCCCGCATCGACGCGATGCGGGCCCGGGGCGCGGCGTACGAGTCGGCGCGGCAGACCGAGGACACCGGGCGTCTCGGCTCGCTGCGTGCCGAAATCGGCGCCCGCGTCTCCGAGTTCTATCTGCACCAGGGCTGGGAGCAGCGCTCGCTGCGCGCCGACCTCGCGGTCCTCGACCGCAGCTGGGAGAAGTTCCTGGCGACGAAGGTGCTGCTGGCCACGGCCGGGCTGTTCTTCGGGCCGTTCCTGTTCGCGGTGGTCTACACGCTGGGCTTCGGCCGCAGCCCGCTCATCCCGGTCTGGCTGGCCCTGTTGTGCGGGGCGCTGTTCTTCTTCCTGCCCGATCTGGAGGTACGGCGGGACGCCGCCGAGAAGCGCCGGGACCTGCGGCGGGTGATCGGCGCCTATCTGGACCTGGTGTCGATGAGCCTGGCCGGCGGCCGGGGCCTGCCCGAGGCGCTGATGGCGGCGGCCGAGGTGTCCGACGGCTGGGCCAACCGGCGCATCCGCAGCGCCCTGGCCGACGCCCGGATCACCGGCATCAGCCAGTGGCAGGCGCTCGGGCAACTCGGCGAGGAACTGGGCGTGGAGGAACTGAAGGACCTCTCGGCCTCGTTGGCGCTGGTCGCGGACGACGGCGCCAAGGTGCGTGAATCGCTCGCCTCGCGCGCCGAGACCATGCGGCACCGCGAACTCGCCGAGATCGAAGGCAGCGCGGGCGAGAAGTCGCAGTCGATGCTCGTGGCGCAACTGCTGCTGTGCGCCGGCTTCCTGGTGTTCCTGATCTTCCCTGCGGCGATGCGGGTGTTCCAGGTGTGAACCGAGCAAGAGGTACGCATCGTCCTACGATCCGTGGCCCGGGGCCGCCACAGCCGCCCTTGTTTCCCCAGCTTCCATCGCTCCACTGCCCGAACCGCCAGCCGAGTTGAGCTGAGTTGAGAGGACGACTCCCATGACCGAACGCACCGTCCGCACCGGAATCCCGGCGGTGGACTTCCTGGTCACCTTCCTACAGGGCCGCGTGCAGCGCGCCCGCTCCGGCGAACTGGACCGCGGCGCCTCCGCCGTCGAGTGGGTCATCATCTCCGCGGTCGTGGTGGCGATCGTCGGCGTGGTGGCTGCGATCATCAATGCCGCGCTGAGCGAGGGCGCGAACAAGGTCGGCGACTGCATCAAGGGCGCCGACGCGGGCAAGACCTGCTGACCGCACACACGACGCGGGACGACGACGAGACGAAGGGACGACTCGACGCGGCCCCGGACGGGCCGAGCCGACTCGCCACGAGGCACGAGGCACGAGGCACGAGGCACGACGCACGAGGCACGAGGCACGACGTACGACTACGACGCATGACGTACGACGCACGACGACGGGGGTTGATGGTGGGCGTGGGCAGATGGGCGCGCCGCCGGGCGCGGGCCGCGCGCGGTGAGGCCGGTGACTCCGGCATGACCGCGATCGAGTTCGTGCTGCTCACCCCCGTCCTGTTCTTCATGATCTTCGCCACGGTGCAGTTCGCGTTGTACTTCTTCGCCGACCACGTGGCCCAGGCGGCGGCCCAGGCGGGCGCCCGCAAGGCCCGCGCCACGGCCGACGAGCAGCCGGGCGGCTGGCGGGGCGAGGCGCGTGACGTCGTCGACTCCTACATCCGCCAACTCGGCCCGCAACTCGTGCTGGCACCGGACGTGAAGCTGCTCCAGCCCGAGCCGAACACGGTCGGTGTGGAGATCTCCGCTCGGGTGCCCACGGTGTTCCCCGGCCTCGATCTGACGGTGCACGCGCGGTCCTTTGGGCCGGTGGAGCGATTCGTCCCGGAAGGGGGCAACTGAATGCCCACTCCCCGCTGCTTCGCCGCCTTCGGACGACCGGCCGCAGGCGACCGCGGCCTGTCGACGGTCGAGGTCGTGATCCTGGCCCCGGTGATGATCCTGTTCATCCTGGTCCTGGTGGCCTTCGGGCAACTGGTCGACGGACGGGGCGCGTTGGACGGCGCGGCGCGCGACGCGGCGCGCGCAGGCTCGATCCAGAAGGACCACGCCACCGCCCTGGCCGAGGCCCGCAGGGCCGCCGAGGCGGACCTGGCCGACATCTGCTCCGGGCCGGTGTCCGTCGTCCAGACCAGCCAGGGGTTCGAGCCCGACACCATCTTCACGGTCGAGGTGAGCTGTCAGGTGCGGGGCCTGGCCATGCTGGGCCTGGACGTGCCGACCCGGCTGTCGGCGAGCTTCAGTTCCCCGCTGGATCCGTTCCGGAGGACGGCGTGAGGACAGTCGTACGTGCGTGGTGGTCCGCCCGCCGGTCGAGGCTGGACGACCGGGGTTCCGGCGCCGGCGCGGTGATCATCTTCGCCCTTGTCTTCCTGTCCCTGTCGGCGTTCGTGATCGACGGCGGCCTGTCCATCTCGAAGCGGGAACGCGCCGCCGACATCGCGGAACAGGCGGCCCGCTACGCCGCCCAGGACATCGACAAGGAAGCCCTCTACGACAACCAGGGCGGCCCCGCACCGATCAACTACCAGAACTGCGACGCGCGGGTGAAGACCTTCGCCCGCGAGATGGACATGACCGGCCCCGACATCGCCGCGAGCCACTGCGTGGCGGCCGACGCCCAACAGGTCGAGGTAGAGGTGCAGTTGACCTACCGGCCGGTGTTCACCGGCATGCTCTACGGCGGAGACGTCGTCGTACACGGCCGCGCCCAGGCGGAGAACCAGGTGGGCTGAGGCGGCGGACGGAAGGAGGGGAGAGCCACAGGTGAGCGACCGGCGGGCGGACATCGACCCGATCAGGGAGTGCTCCCCGGCACCGACCCGGACCCGGGACACCTTCGCCGAGCGGGCCAGACCCGCCGAAGGGTACGGCGTCGGGGAGACCGGCTCGCAGAAGGTGCCGGACGCGTTCGAGACGTTCGGCGGCAACCGGCCGATCCATTCGCAGGAACCCGACCGAGGAACCGGGCGAGCGGTACGCCCGTGGCGGTGAGCGGGCCGAGGTCCGCGTCCTGATGCGGGACCTGAAGCGCGCCGCCGCCAACGGTCGGGCAGCGGGCGCACTCCGGGCTCGGACCCCGGACAAGGGGTGCGGGGCGGGCGTTCGGGCGCTGGTGGGGATGGTGTGGGGATCGTGGAGGAGCGGGGCATGGCGGGCGCGCAGGGCGGACGGGCAACGGGTGCATACCGGGCATTCGGTGAACTGGGCTGCCTGAGCGCCGGGTTCGGCCGCCGTCCGGGCTTCGACGGTGTCGGTCCGAGTCCATAGGATCTCTGTACGTTCCACCCGCCCCCGACCCACGCCTCCCCCACACGACCCAGGACACCCGCCATGGCGCGACGCAGCACATCAAGCTCGACGGGAAGCCCGACGGGCCCGAGGAATCGGACACCGCAGCCGGTACGCGTGCGGCGCCGTACCTTCGGGGACTTCGTCAAGGCGTTCCTCGCGTTCATCGCCCTGCTCGTGCTCGTCGTCGGCGTCCCCGGCGCCCTCGCCCTCACCGTCGGCTGGCCGCTGCCGAGCGGGGCGCCGAAGCTGGAGTGGCTGCAACAGGAGATCACCGTCCAGACCTTCCTGAACGTGCTGACGGTGATCGTGTGGCTCGCCTGGGCCCAGTTCACCGCCTGCGTGCTCGTGGAGGCCAAGGCCGCGCTGTCCGGCGTGGGCCTGGCCGGACGCGTCCCCGGCGCCGGCCCCAGCCAGCTGCTCGCCCGCCAACTCGTCGCCGCGCTGCTGCTGGTCGGCGCCACCGCGGCCAGCCTCACCCCCGGCCTGTCACAGCTGGGGCACAGCCTGGAGGGCAACCAGAAGGGTACGGTGGCCGCCGCACAGCAGACCCCGGGACTCTTCGCCCAGCAGCAGGAGCAGGCAGCCGGCACCGCCGCCGCCCTCGCCGAGCAGGCCGCGCACGCCGCCGCCCACGCGGACACCGGCGCCGCCTCCGCCAGGGACGGTGGAACGAAGTACTACCGGATCCAGCCGCCCGAGGGACGCCACCACGACTCCCTGTGGGAGATAGCGCAGCGCCACCTCGGCGACGGCCGTCGCTACAAGGAGATCTACGAACTCAACAAGGACCGCGTCCAGCCCGACGGTTCGCGGCTGTCCGAGGCGAGCCTGATCAGGCCCGGCTGGATCATGGAGATGCCCGCCGACGCACGCGGCGGCGAACTGGTCGAGATGCCCGACGCCCAGGTCTCCCCGGACGTCCAGCAGCAGATCCACGACTACGCCAGGACCGGGGACCAGGGGCACGCCCAGGAGGGCGGCGGCAGCGGCGGCGCGGACGCCTCCCAGACCTCGCCGCCCGGGCAGCGGCCCGGCACGGACGCCGACGCCGGGCACGGGGAGGCGCACGAGCGCGGGCGGCAGCACGCCAGCCCCGCCCAGCACGGCGCCGGCAGCCGCGCCGTCGAGGGTTTTGGCCTGCCCGAAGCCCTCATCGGCGCGCCCCTCCTCGCCGCCGGCCTGCTCGGCGCCCTCGGACGTCGGCGCCGGCAGGCGCTGTGGCAGTCGGCGCTCGGGGCCGTCGGCGGCCGGCGCGGCACGGAGCCGCCCACGCCGTCCGGCGACGCCCAGGACGTACAGGACGCGCTGCTGGTCGGCGCCGACCCCGAGGGCGTACGGCTGCTGGACCGGTCGCTGCGCGGCCTGGCCGCCGGCCTCGCCGCCGAGTCGCGGGCCCTGCCCGTCGTCTACGCCGCCTGGCTGAGCAGCGGCGACCTGCACCTCCAGCTCGCCCAGCCGGCCGGGAAGCCGCCCGCGCCCTGGCGGCCCGGGCAGGACCAGACGTTCTGGACGCTCGGCCGGGCCGACGCCGAGCGGTACGAGGACGTGGACACCGCGGCGCCCTACCCGGGTCTCGTCAGCCTCGGCACCATGGACGACTCCCGGCTGCTGCTCAACCTGGAGGCGGTGCCCGGCATCGTCTCGCTCAGCGGACGCGAGGCCGACCGGGCCGCCGTGTTCGCCTCGGTCGCCGCCGAACTCGCCACCAACGGCTGGTCGGACCGCATGACCATCACCCTCGTCGGCTTCGGCGCGGACCTCACTCCGCTCGCCCCGAACCGGCTGCGCCACCTCGACGGGATCGAAGCGCTCATCGAGACCATGGAGGCCGAGACCCGGCAGCGCCGCGGGGCCTTGGGCGCCGCCGGGCACGACTCCGTCCTCACCGGCCGTACCGGGCCCGCCCAGCACACCCGTTGGGCGCCGCACCTGGTGCTGCTCGCCGCACAGCCCTCCGCCGAGGACGCGCTCCGCCTCGCCGAACTCGCCGCCGACGCAGGCCGCCTCGGCATCGGCTACCTGGTCGGCACCGAGACCGGCGAACTGCCCGGCGCCGCCTGGGAGATGGAGATCACGACCGAGGGCAGGCTGCTCGCTCCGCTGCTCGGCCTCGAGCTGGAAGCCCAGATGCTGCCCGCCGTCCAGCAGCGCGCCCTCGTCGAGCTGTTCGTGGAGGCCGATCCCGAACACGATCCGGACGGCCCGGTCAACGCCCCGCCGTTCCTCGTGGACATCAGCGAGCAGGGGCGGCCCGCGGTGTACGCCCGTCTCGTCGGACCGTACGAGATCATCGGCCTGGACACCCCGGACGGGGAGCGCAGCGCGCTGCTCCACGAGGCGCTGGCGCTGCTGCTCCTGCACCGCGAGGGCGTCCACCCGCGTGTGCTGGCCTCCGCGCTGTGGCCGCGCGGTGTCACCGAGGACGTGCGGGACGCGCTTGTCGAGCGGCTGCGCGGCTGGCTCGGCAGCGACCCGGACGGCACGGCACGCCTCGGCACCGACGGGACCGGCCGATTGACGCTCGCCAAGTCCGTCGTCTCCGACCTGGACGTGCTGCGTTCCCTCTATCACGAGGCCACGCAGGGCAAGGGCGTGGACAGCCGGGCCGTGCGCGGACGGCTGCTCACCGACGCGCTGGTCCTGGTCCGCGGGCCGCTGCTCGCGGACCGCCCCGAGGACCGCTACCGCTGGCTCACCCACGAGATCATCGACGCCCGACTCCCGCTGCTGGTCGCCGACATCGGGCTCGCGCTGTCCGCGTTCCACCTGGAGAAGGACCGCGCGGAGAAGGCGATCGAGGCGCTGGACGCGGCGCTGCGGACCGCGCCGTCCGACGAGCGGCTGTGGAACGAGCTGCTGCGCGCCACCCACGCCACCGGTGAACCCGCCCGGGTCCGTTCGCTCGCCGCCGACCTTCTCGCCCGCAGCGGCGCCCGCGGCCTGCCGCCGCGCACGGAAGCGCTCCTAGACGAGCTGCTGCCGTCGTGGCGCGACGGCGCCGCCGCGGGATGAGCGACTTCGCGACGATCGTCGCCGCCGCGCTGTGGGGTGCGGCGGCCGGTGCGCTGCTGCCCCGGGCCGCCTACCGCTTCTCCGCCCCGGCGGGCGAGCCATGGCACCACCTCTGCCCGTCCGGCCACCCGGTACGGCGCTGGCTGGGCCCGGCCCACTGCACCGCCTGCGTCACCCTCCCGGGAGACCCGGGCCCCCTGCCCACCGAGGCCCCCCCTCCGAACGAGAGGCCCGGCATACCCGCGAACGGCCCGCGCACGGACGGCCGGGACTCGAACGGCGCAGGCGCCAACGGCTCGTACCGGGACGGCCCGGATGCGAACGGCCCGGGCGCGAACGGACCGGGCGCGAACGGACCGGGCGCGAACGGACCGGACACGAATGGGCCGGCCACCGACGACTCGGCCGCGAACGGTCCGTATCCGGACCGCCTGGACGCGAACGGCCCGGCGGCCCCGGACAGCGCGGACACCGACAGCCCGGACGCGAACGGCGCGGCGGCCGACGGCCCGTACCCGGATGGGCGTGTGCGGCGCGGTGGTGGCGTGGGTCGGTACGGTCCTCGTGGCCCCGTTCTCGCCGGTGTGACCGCGCTGCTCTGCGCCGCTCTCGCCGCCGCCACCGGCACCCGTCCCGAACTCGGCGTCTGGCTGCTGCTCGCGCCCGTCGGAGTGCTGCTCGCGGTCGTGGACCTCCGGGTGCGGCGGCTGCCGGACCCGCTGACCCTGCCGCTGGCCGCCGCCACGCTCGGCCTGCTCGCCCTGGCGGCCCTCGTGCCCGAGCACGCCGGCCACTGGCTCACCGCGCTCTACGGCGCCCTCGCGCTCGGCGGCGGCTACTTCGTGCTGTTCCTGATCAACCCCGGCGGCATGGGCTTCGGCGATGTGAAGCTGGCCCTCGGCGCGGGCGCGGCGCTCGGCTGGTACGGCTGGCCGACCCTGCTGCTCGGCACCTTCGCCGGCTTCCTGTTCGGCGCGGTGTACGCCGGCGCCCTCGTGGCCGGCCGACGGGCGGACCGCAAGACGGCGATCCCGTTCGGACCGTTCCTGATCGCCGGCGCGTACGCGGGCGTGCTGATCGGCGCGTACACGGCCTGAAGTCGGGCCGGTGAGGGGCCTGGCGTAGGCTGGTTCGGTCCGCCCGCCCGTCCGCCACCACCCTTGTACCGAGCGCTTCGCGCGCACCTTTTGATTTCCTTGACGAAAGGGACGCCCCGGTGACCGAGAAGGCCGACCTCCAGTCCGTCCTCGACCGCGCCGCCGCCGGGGGGCGGATCACCCCCGAGGAAGCGCTCGACCTCTACCGCGACGCCCCGCTGCACGCGCTGGGCGCCGCCGCGGACGCGGTACGCCGGCGCAAGTACGCGGGCATCGAGCACATCGCGACGTACATCATCGAGCGCAACATCAACTACACCAACGTCTGCGTGACCGCGTGCAAGTTCTGCGCCTTCTACGCCGCCCCCAAGGACACCGCCAAGGGCTGGACCCGCGACCTCGACGACATCCTGCGGCGCTGCGCTGAGACCGTCGAACTGGGCGGCACGCAGATCATGTTCCAGGGCGGGCACCACCCCGACTACGGCGTCGAGTACTACGAGAAGCACTTCAGGGCCATCAAGGAGGCGTTCCCCCAGCTGGTGATCCACTCGCTGGGCGCCTCGGAGGTCGAGCACATGGCCCGGATCTCCGGGGTGACGGTCGAGGAGGCCATCACCCGGATCCACGAGGCGGGCCTCGACTCCTTCGCGGGCGCGGGCGCCGAACTGCTGCCGGAGCGTCCGCGCAAGGCCATCGCGCCGCTGAAGGAGAGCGGCGAGCGCTGGCTGGAGATCATGGAGACCGCGCACCGGCTGGGCGTGGAGTCCACGTCGACCATGCTGATGGGCACGGGCGAGACCAACACCGAGCGGATCGAGCACCTGCGGATGATCCGGGACGTGCAGGACCGCACGGGCGGCTTCCGGGCCTTCATCCCGTACACCTACCAGCCCGAGAACAACCATCTGAAGGGCCGCACCCAGGCCACGCTCTTCGAGTACCTGCGGATGATCGCGATCGCCCGTGTCTTCCTCGACAACGTCCAGCACATCCAGGGTTCCTGGCTGACCACGGGCAAGGAGGCCGGCCAGCTGTCCCTGCACTACGGCGCCGACGACCTCGGCTCGATCATGCTGGAGGAGAACGTGGTCTCCTCCGCGGGCGCCAGGCACCGCTCCAACCGGCTGGAGATCATCGACCTGATCCGCAAGGCGGGCCGGGTCCCGGCGCAGCGCGCGACGACGTACGAGCATCTCGTCGTGCACGACGACCCGGCGAACGACCCCGTCGACGAGCGGGTGATGTCGCACATCTCCTCCACGGCCATCGACGGCGGCACGGCCCACCCCGAACTGAAGCTGCTCGCGTCCAACTGACCGGGCGGAGGAGCGAGATGGAGACCATCCACGCGGCCGACCGGGTGTATGTGACCTGGGGGTCGGCGCCGGTGGAGAACGGTGCCGTCGTGGTGGGGAACGACCGGATCGGCGCGGTGGGGACGTTCGAGGACCTGCGGGAGCGCTACCCGGGCGCGCGGGTGCGCAGATGGCACGGCGCGCTGGGCCCTGCCCGCGTCCACGAAGGACCGCTCCCGGACGCCCCGAGCCCGCGCGAACGCGTCCACGCGGTGCTGAAGCTCGGCGCGGTGGCGGTCCTCGCGGAGCACGTCGACTCACCTGAACTGCGTGCCGCCGCCGAGCGGAACGACGTGGTGGTGCTGCCGGGTCCCGGGCCGACCGCGCTCCGTCCGACGGGGCGCGCCGATCTAGCCGTCCTGGACGACTCCGGCGCCTGTATCGCGACGGTCTGCGCGGGCCGCCTCGTGCACCGCAGGCGTTGAGCGGGCGCCCGTTCGGTCGCCGAGGCGCCGTCCGTCGGCCGCCGGGAGGGCGGTCCGCGGCCGGGTTCAGCCCGCGAACGCCGTCGCGAAGGCTCCCGTCCGCTGGGGTACGCCGCTGCAGTTCGTCGCCGCCTTCTCCTGCGCCGACGTCTGGTCCGCGCACTGCCGGTCGCGGAACGTCGCCCACATCGACACCCAGGCCATCTCCTTCTCCTTCGCGAACGTACGCACCTGTGCCGCGTCGGAGAGCGTGAACGTCTCACCGGAGACGTCGTTGACGCCGATCATCGAGGTCAGGGCCATGCCCCGCCAGGCGCCCGCGTCGGTCAGTCCGAAGACCTTCTTCAGTTGAGTGTGCGCGGCCTTCGCGGAGGCGAGGGCGTAGCCGCCCATGTCGCCCGTGAACGACTCGCCGTAGTTCATGGTCATGATGTTGACCGTCGACACCTGGACGTCGTGCGTGTTCGCGGACTCCAGCAGGGCGAGGCCCTCGGAGTCGAGCCCGGACGGCATCACCGGCAGGGTGAAGGAGACCTTCAGACCGGCGCGTTCCTTCTGCAACAGCGCTATCGCCGCCGAGCGCCGGTCGACCGAGGCGGAGTCGGCGAGCGTGTCGCCCTCGATGTCGAAGTCGGCCTGGTCGGCACCGGCCGCGTCCAGCGCCGCGCCATAGGCCGCCGCCAGTTCGGACGCACTGGCGCAGGTCCGTGCGAGTTCCGTCCCGGACGCCCCGCCGAAGGAGACCCGGACCGTCGCGCCGTCCCGCTTCAGCCGGGAGACACGGGAGGCCACCGCGGAGTCGGTGACCGACCGCGTGCCGTTCCACTTCGGCGTGCAGCCGCTGCCGTCCGAGAGTACGAAGGCGAGGTTGTACGTCGTCGGAGCGCCTGTGGCGTCGTTGCCGGACGCCTCGGTGGCGCTGACGTAGGGGGCGTAGGCGGTGCCGTGGGAAGCCGAAGAGCCCGTAGATCCCGTCGAGCCCGTAGAGCCGGTCGCGGCGGGCGTGCCGGTCGCGGCGGGTGCCGCGTCGGATGTGCCGCCGGAGCCCCCGGAGCATCCCGTGACGGCCAGTGCGATCACACCGGCGAACCCGGCCGCCGGCCTCAGGAATCTCCCCATCGCGCATGCTCCTGCTCTCGTGATGTCGGTCTCATGATCCGTCTCCGGACGGTATCCGACCGCCTTTTCCGAGGGGAAATGTCTCACACTCGTCCGGCCGCCCGCCGGGCTTCTGGTCACAGGCCACCCACGGTCAACTCGCTGACAAAGACGAGCAAATCGGGGGAATCGGGCATTTAATTCGGGTAATTGGGATTCAATCTCCGGGCGGGATCCAGGTGGTCGTCCCGGGAACCTCTGAGGAAAGTGACAGGTTGGCCGTTTCCTCATGGGCAGTTCACAACAATTCCAGAGAACGGGACACATAAATGCTCCCTAATATCCGGGGAATGCATTCCGAGACTGTCATCGAAAGCCGTGCCGCCGGGCGCGGTCGCCGCCGCAAACGCGGCAACGGCCCCGCTCAGGGGCCCGTGTTCGTGGATGCCTCCGGACGCCGGTCGAAGGTGCTGCGCCGCCTCGGCGTCCTCCTCGGAGTCGTCTGTCTCGCGTACGCGGGCGTGCTCGGCGCCGCCTTCATGGGCTGGGGCACCTCGCTCAACCCGTCCTCCCTGCTCCCCTTCGCGGACGGCAAAAGCGGGCGGGTTCCCGACAGCGGGCAGGTTCCCGAGGGCTTCGGGCCGCGCGGCGGTGCCGGCAGCCGGGCCGGTCTGTCCGGCGCCGAGCCGTCGGCGCCTCCCTCGGGCGCCGCCGTCCCCTCGCCGACCCCTTCCTCGTCCTCGTCCTCGTCCTCGTCCTCTTCCTCCGCCCCGTCCGCGGCGGCCGACTGACCGGAACACAGCCACCCCATGACCCATCAGACGCCCTCCCGGGGCCGGCGCCGCGCCCCCACCCGTATGGAGCGCGCGGCCGGCCGCGCCGCGGCCCTGCACAAGCCGCGCGTCATCCTCGCCCTGTTGCTCCTGCTCGCGCTGACCTGTGTGCTGCTCCTCGACGGCTATCTGCGCGCCGAGGTCGGCGGCGACCAGCGGGTGCGCACCGGGGCCGCCTCAGGCGACGTACCGGACACGGTGCTCGACGGCGGCCCCATCCTCACCTTCCGGGACGGCCGGGCGACCTCCGTGTCCGTCCCGGCCAAGACCATCGCGCTCACCTTCGACGACGGACCCGACCCGACCTGGACACCCAAGGTCCTCGCGATCCTGCGCAAGTACGAGGTACCCGGCACGTTCTTCCTCGTCGGCTCGATGGTGTCGCGCCATCCCGGCATCGTGCGGACCATGGTCGACCAGGGCAACGAGGTCGGCATCCACACGTTCACGCATGTCGACCTGTCCTACCAGAGCGACGCGCGCATCAAGCGTGAGATGGAGCAGACGCAACTCGCCCTCGCGGGCGCCGCGGGCATCACCACGACCCTCTTCCGCGCGCCGTACTCGTCGGAGACCGACGCCATCGACAACTACAGCTGGCCCGTCTACAAGAAGCTCGGCGCCGACGGCTACACCAGCGTCTTCGTCGACACCGACAGCGACGACTGGAAACGGCCGGGCGTCTCGAAGATCGTCAAGTGGGCCACGCCGAAGAAGGGCAAGGGCGCCGTGGTCCTCTTCCACGACGCGGGCGGCGAGCGCTCCCAGACCATCGCCGCGCTGCCGCGCTACATCGAGAAGATGCGCGCGAAGGGCTACACCTTCACCACCGTCAGCGGCGTCCTGGGACAGCGGAACGCGACGGCGACCGGGGCGGCCGGCACGGCGCGGGACGGCGGCGCCGACGGTGCGGGCGGCGCCGACGGTGCGGGCGGCGCTGACGGTGCGGGCGGCGCGTCCGGGGCCTCCGTCGTCTCCGGGGCGCAGGCCGCCCACCACATCGCCACCGGCACGACCCTCTACGAGGGCAGGGCGCTCATCGCGGCGGTGGCCGTCGCCGAGTGGACCGTGCCCACACTGTCCGTCGGACTGATCGTCATCGGCGTCGCCGTGCTGGGCCGCTTCGCGATGATGCTGGTCCTCGCCCGGCGCCACCACAGGCAGCGCAACCGGCGCCGGTTCGGCTGGGGCCCGCCGGTCACCCGCCCGGTGAGCGTGATCGTCCCGGCGTACAACGAGAAGGAGTGCATCGCCGCCACCCTCGGATCGCTGGCGAGGAGCACCCATCCCATCGAGATCATCGTGGTGGACGACGGCTCGACCGACGGCACCGCCGACATCGCCGAGTCCCTCGGCCTGCCGAACCTCAGGGTCGTCCGGCAGGAGAACGCCGGCAAACCGGCGGCCCTCAACAACGGCGTCCGGCACGCCGCTCACGACATCGTCGTGATGATGGACGGCGACACCGTCTTCGAGCCGGACACCGTAGGGCAGCTCGTGCAACCCTTCGCGGATCCGGAGGTCGGCGCGGTCGCCGGCAACGCCAAGGTCGGCAACCGCAACACGGTCATCGGGGCCTGGCAGCACATCGAGTACGTGATGGGCTTCAACCTGGACCGGCGCATGTACGACCTGCTGCGCTGCATGCCGACGATCCCCGGCGCGATCGGCGCCTTCCGCCGCGAGGCGGTGCTGGAGGCCGGCGGAATGAGCCATGACACGCTCGCCGAGGACACCGACATCACCATCGCCCTGCACCGCGCGGGATGGCGGGTCGTCTACCAGGAGCACGCCAGGGCCTGGACGGAGGCGCCCGGTTCGCTGGGCCAGCTGTGGTCACAACGCTACCGCTGGTCGTACGGCACCATGCAGGCGCTGTGGAAGCACCGCAAGTCCCTGACGGACCGGGGGCCTTCGGGACGGTTCGGCCGGGTCGGCATGCCGCTGGTGGTGCTCTTCCAGATCGTCACCCCGCTCTTCGCCCCGCTCATCGACGTGTTCACCGTCTACTCGATGCTCTTCATCGACTTCCGGGCCGCCCTGCTGGCCTGGCTCGCGGTCCTCGGCGTCCAACTGCTGTGCGCCGCCTACGCCTTCCGGCTGGACCGGGAGAAGTACCGATATCTGCTGATGATGCCGCTCCAGCAACTGGCCTACCGGCAGTTGATGTACCTCGTCCTCATTCATTCCTGCGTCACCGCCCTCACCGGCGGCCGGCTGCGCTGGCAGAAGCTGAAGCGGACCGGCGAGGTCGGCACCGCGGCGGGAGTGGGCTGAGTGGGCGCGCACAGCAAGGGCGGAACCCGGTCGCCGGTGCCGGCCGCGGCGCAGGCCCCGGAGCCCGATGCCGGCCCGGAGCCCGGCCGGCCGCCGCAGGCGGTGCCCTCGCGGCCGCGGACGGCCCAGCGGGACCGGTACTTCGACACCCTGCGCGCGGTCGCCCTCGTCCGCGTCGTCACGTACCACACCTTCGGCTGGGCCTGGTGCGGCATGGTCTTCCCATCCATGGGGATCATGTTCGGCCTGGCCGGCACCCTGATGGCCAGGTCTCTGGAGCGGCCCGCGCGCACGGTGCTCGTGAGCCGGCTGCGCAGACTCCTCCCGCCGTTCTGGTTCTGGGGCTTCTTCGTCGTCCTCGCGATGCTGGTGCACGGCTGGATGCCGGGCTGGCGGATCGTCTACTGGATCGTGCCGCTCGGCGATCCCCCGGGCGACGCGTGGGCCGAGCAGATCTGGGAGATCCTCTGGTATCTGCGGACGTACCTCTGGTTCGTGCTGCTCTCCCCGGCCCTGCTCTGGCTGTTCCGCAGGGCCCCGGTCCCGGTCCTGCTGCTGTCCCTCGCGCCCGTCTCGGTGCTGACCTTCCTGTGGTCGCCCCCGGACGACCGGCTGGGCAGCGCCCTGTGGGATCTGTCGACGTACCTGTTCTGCTGGCTCCTGGGCTTCGCCCACCGCGACGGGCTGCTCCGGCGGCTCCCGTCGGCCGTCGTCGTCGCCCTCTCGCTCGCCGCGCTCGGCTACGGCGGCTGGTACGCCCTTGCGCACCAGGCCGAGTCCGGCACGTACGACCTGGACGAGATCCCGCTGGCGCAGGCCTTCTGGTCGGCCGGGTTCGTCACCTTGCTGATGTGGGCGAAGGCGTACTTCCGGATCGACTTCGCGTGGCTCACCCGGCTGCGCCGGACCGACCGGCTCGTGACGGTCTTCAACGCCCGCGCGGTGACGATCTACCTCTGGCACGAGATCGCCCTCGTCCTCGCCGTACCGCTGATCGACCGGTTCTGGGACGTGCCCGCCTTCGAGAGGTATCTGCCGCTGGACAGCCAGTGGTTCATGTTCGGCATCGGCTGGATCCTGATCGCGGTCTTCGTCCTGCTGTGCGGCTGGATGGAGGACGTGGCGGCGCGCAAGCGGCCGAGGCTGCTGCCGTGACGCCGCCGAGGGCGCCGCGCGGGCGGCACACCCCCTGCTGCCACAATGGGCGGGTGACCCGCGCATCCCTGGACAAGCAGCCGCACGAAGTCGCCTCGATGTTCGACGTCGTGGCGCAACGCTACGACCTGACCAACGATGTCCTGTCGCTCGGCCAGGACCGGCGCTGGCGCAAGGAGGTCGCGAGCGCGGTCGACGCGCGCCCCGCGCAGAAGGTCCTGGACCTCGCGGCGGGCACGGCCACCTCGTCGCTGCCCTTCACCCGGACCGGCGCCTACGTCGTCCCCTGCGACTTCTCCCTCGGCATGCTCCAGGTCGGCAAGAAGCGGCACGCCTGGCTGCCCTTCACCGCGGGCGACGCGACACGGCTGCCGTTCAGGGACGACACCTTCGACGCCGTGACGATCTCCTTCGGACTGCGCAACGTGCAGGACACGGACGCCGCGCTGCGCGAGATGCACCGGGTGACCCGGCCCGGCGGGCGCGTCGTGATCTGCGAGTTCTCGCATCCCACGTGGGCGCCCTTCCGTACCGTCTACACCGAGTACCTGATGCGCGCGCTGCCGCCGGTGGCGCGGGCGGTCTCCTCCAGCCCGGACGCCTACGTCTATCTCGCCGAGTCCATCCGTGCCTGGCCCGACCAGGCCGGGCTGGCCGAGCGGCTGCGCCGGGCGGGCTGGTCGAAGGTGGCCTGGCGCAACCTCACCGGCGGCGTGGTGGCCCTGCACCGGGGCTTCAAGGAGTCCTGACCCGCGCCGCCCGCTACCGGTTGGTCATCTGGAAGGCGCCGCCCGGTTCGTCCAGTTCCCGTTGCAGCCCGCCCGTGGGTGGTCGCGGGATGCGTGGCTCGCGGACGCCTCCTCCGCCGTCGCCCTCGCCGAAGTCGAACCACACGTACACCATCGACTCCCGCGGCACCTCGGCACCGGGCTGCGGGTACTGGCGCACGACGTAGTCGACGACCGTGCGGTGGAAATCCGGCCGGTCCGGCGCGGTGAGGAGCAGGCCCTGTGCCTGGGCCCGCTCGCGCGCGTCCACGGCCATCAGGCCGACGAGGCGCGGGACGCGTACCTCGGGTGTTTTGGGTGTTATGTGCACAGATGTCACCCCCAGCGGTACTCGAAGGGTAACCCCGGCGCAGGGTGCCCGGAAGCGCCAGGTGTCTTTCTGTGACAGACGACTACCGTCCGTCACGAATCAAGGTCTGTCCGGGATCAAGGCCCGTCAGGGATCAAGGTCCGCCCTGGATCAAGGTCTGTCACGGGTCAACGTCTGTCTCGGCTCAAGGGGAAGCGGTCGGTTCACGGGGCAGCCCTCGGCCGGGTGATCGGTGCCGCTGAATAGACTGCCCATGTCCAGTGCCGGTCGGCACGCACCGTACGAACCTGGGGGAGATCCCGCCGTGACCGAGCCCCTCTCCGACAACACCGCCGATGTGATCGTCGTCGGCGCGGGGCCAGCCGGCTCCACGACCGCGTACCACCTCGCCAGGGCCGGACTCGACGTACTCCTGCTGGAGAAGACCGAGTTCCCGCGGGAGAAGGTCTGCGGCGACGGCCTCACCCCGCGCGCCGTCAAGCAGCTCGTGTCGATGGGCATCGACATCTCCGAGGAGGCCGGCTGGCTGCGCAACAAGGGCCTGAGGATCATCGGCGGCGGGGTCCGCCTCCAGATGGAGTGGCCGGACCTCGCCTCCTTCCCGGACTACGGACTGGTCCGCAAACGCGACGACTTCGACGAGCAGCTGGCCCGCCAGGCGCAGAAGGCGGGCGCCCGGCTGTACGAGCGCTGCAACGTCTCCGGCCCGATCGTCGACGACCGCACCGGCCGCATCACCGGTGTGAAGGCCAAGCTCGGCGAGGAGAAGCGGGAGGTCACCTTCCACGCGCCGCTGGTGGTCGCCGCCGACGGCAACTCCACCCGCCTGTCCCTCGCGATGGGACTGCACCGCCGCGAGGACCGCCCGATGGGCGTCGCCGTCCGTACGTACTTCACCTCCCCGCGTCACGACGACGACTACCTGGAGTCCTGGCTGGAGCTGTGGGACCGGCGCGGCCCGCAGGACCGGCTGCTGCCCGGCTACGGCTGGATTTTCGGCATGGGCGACGGCACCTCCAACGTCGGCCTGGGCGTGCTCAACACCTCCGCCTCCTTCAAGGACCTGGACTGGCGGGAGATCCTCAAGGCCTGGTGCGCGTCCATGCCGGAGGACTGGGGCTATACCCCGGAGAACATGACCGGCCCGATCCGCGGCGCCGCGCTCCCCATGGCCTTCAACCGCCAGCCGCACTACACCAAGGGCCTGCTGCTCGTCGGCGACGCCGGCGGCCTGGTGAACCCGTTCAACGGCGAGGGCATCGCCTACGCCATGGAATCCGGCCAGATCGCCGCCGAGGTCATCGCCCAGGCACACGCCCGGGCCACGCCGGGCCAGCGCGAACTGGCACTCCAGCGCTACCCGCGCGTCCTCAAGGACACCTACGGCGGCTACTACACGCTGGGCCGCGCCTTCGTGAAGCTCATCGGCAACCCCAAGGTCATGCAGATCGCCACCCAGCGCGGTCTGACCCACCCGATCCTCATGAGGTTCGCCCTGAAGCTCCTGGCCAACCTCACCGACCCGACCGGCGGCGACGCGATGGACCGCATCATCAACGGCCTGACCAAGGTAACCCCAAGGGCCTGACCCCACCCCACCCGGCTTACGCGGGGCCCCGCAAGCCGTTCGGCCCCCGGGCCAGGCCCAGGCCGGGCCCGCACGAGCCCGCTTGCGGGGCCCGCCCGACTTGTGCGGCCCGGGGTGCCGCCGACTCGCGTGGGGCTCCGACCGGTTTGCGCGGGCGCTGAGGCCTGACCGGGGCTCCGCCGGCGTGTCCGGGCCCCTGGGCGCTGAGAGCCTGACCCGGGCCCCCAGCCGACTGGTACGGGGACCCGGGCGCTGACAGCCCTCGTCCCCGTCGAGCAGCCGCCGGCCGGCCGGGTCGATGCCGTCCAGCACGGGGTTGGCGATGTGCCCGACATGCCGGCCACCGTCGTCGTCGGGGCAGTCGTAGACGAACAGCCTGAGGCCGACGCCGACTTGGTTCGCCGCCAGCCCGGCGCCCTCGGCGACGTACATGGTCAGGAACATGTCGGCGATGAGCGCGGCGAGGTCGGGCCCGAACTCGGTGACGTCCCGGCAGGGCTTGTGCAGGACCTCCTCGCCGACCTCGGTGATCCGCCGGACCACACCCCGCCCGGCCTCGGGCGCGAGCCGCGGATACGAGTCGACGGGCCTGCCCTGGACGAAGACGCTGGGCATCTCCTGCCTCCTTGTGTTTGTGAGGATGCTGTGGGTGACGGCACTTCGGGGTTCCGGCCTGCCGGGCCCGTGCCTACCCTCCGGTTCTCATGACAACAGAACACGCCCAGCACCAGGGGCGCATCGGACACTCCCGCAGACGCTTCCTGGCCGCCGCGGGCGGGATGGCGGCCGGGGGAGCGGCCGCAGCCCTGGGCACGGCGGGACGCGCCGCCGCGGCCCCCGGCGCCGCAGGCAAGCGTGTCGCCGTCCTGGGCGGCGGCGTCTCGGGCCTCAGCGCCGCCCACGAGCTGGCCGAACGCGGCTACGCCGTCACCGTCTACGAGTACTACGACGCCCTCGGCGGCAAGGCCCGCTCGATGGACGTCCCCGGCACGGGCACCGACGGCCGCGGGCCGCTCCCCGGCGAGCATGGCTTCCGGTTCTTCCCCGGCTTCTACCGGAACCTGCCGGACACGATGCGCCGTATCCCCTTCCCCGGCAACGCGGGCGGAGTCCACGACAACCTCCGCAGCGGCACGGAGGCGCTGTTCGCGCGCGGCGCCGGCCGTCCCGATCTGCACTTCCCGCTGCGCCGCGCCACCACCCCGCCCGCGCCGGGCGACCTCACCCCCTCCTGGATCCGCGACCAGATCCTGTCCGTCCTCGACCTCGGCACCCGCCTGCCCGCCCACGAGGCCGCCTACTTCGCCGGCCGCCTCCTGGTCCACCTCACCAGCTGCGACGCCCGCCGCGAGGGCCAGTGGGAGAAGGTCGCGTGGTGGGACTTCATCCGGGCCGGCGAGATGAGCCGCGAGTACCAGGTGCTCCTCGGCATCGGCCAGACCCGCAACCTGGTCGCCACCCGCGCCGAGATCGCCTCCACGCGCACGGTCGGCCGGGTCATCATCGAGGCCCTGCTGCTGTGGGGACTGCTGGGCCGGGGCATGGACGGCGACGCCGACGTCGACCGCGTCCTCAACGCCCCCACGAGCGAGGCGTGGATCGATCCCTGGGAGACCTATCTGCGCTCCCGGGGCGTCGAGTTCGTGCTCGGCACCGAGGTGCGCGAGGTGGTCTACGAGGGCGGCCGGGTGACCGGGGTGCGCCTGCACGCGCGTGAGGGCGGCGCGGAGCGCACCGTCACCGCCGACCACTACGTCTCCGCGCTCCCCGTCGAACACGCCCGCGCGACCTGGGGACGGGCCCTGCGCGCCGCCGACCCCCAGCTGGGCCGGTGCGACGCGCTGAAGACGGACTGGATGACCGGCGTCATGTTCTATCTGCGCACCCCGACGCCCGTCGTGCACGGGCACATCAACTGCATGGACTCGCCCTGGGCGGTGACCGCCATCGGGCAGGCCCAGTTCTGGGACCGGCGGGACTTCGCGCGTGACTACGGGGACGGGCAGGCCCACGACTGCCTGTCGGCCATCGTCTCGGAGTGGGACAAGCCCGGCATCCTGTACGGCAAGACGGCCCGTGAGTGCACCCGGGAGGAGATCGTCGCCGAACTGTGGGCGCAGCTGAAGGACGGGCTGAACGACTCGGGCAAGACCACGCTCACGGACGGGGACCGGCTCGGCTGGTTCATGGACCCCGCGGTGACGGGGCTCGGCGGCCCCGACCCGCGAAACCGCGAGCAGCTGCTCATCCATCCCACGGGCACGCTCTACAACCGCCCGTCGGCGAGGACCGCCGTGCCGAACTTCTTCCTCGCGGGTGACTATGTCCGCACGGATGTGGACCTGGCGACGATGGAGGGCGCCAACGAGTCGGCGCGACGGGCCGTCAACGCGCTCCTGGATGCGGACAATTCGGACGCGGAACGCTGCCGGCTGTGGGAGCTGTTCCGTCCGCCGGAGCTGGAACCCGTCAAGCGCCTCGACGAGGTGCGCTACCGGCTCGGCCTGCCCAACACCTTCGATCTGGGGTGAGGTCTGAGGGCCGCAGTCCCCGAGCGGCTGCGGCCCTCACGGAAGCGGGTGTGCTCAGAGCACCAGTACCGCGCCGGACGGCGGGTCGTACGACAGCGGCCTCTCGACGACGCCCGTGGAGGGGTTCTGCGCGCCGACGAACATGCCGTCCCCGACGTACACCCCCACGTGGTAGGCGCTGCCCGCGCCGCCCCAGTACAGGATGTCGCCGGGCTGGAGGTTGCTCAGCGAGACCTGGGTGCCCGCGGTCGACTGGTCCTGGGAGACGCGCGGCAGGCTGATGCCGACCTGCTTGAAGGCGGTCTGCACGAGCCCGGAGCAGTCGTAGGCGGACGGGCCGGTGGCGCCGGAGACATACGCCTTGCCGACCTGGGCCTTCACGAACGAGATGACCGCGGCGGCCGAACCGGTCGCCGTGGAGCTGCCGGTGGAGACGCTCGCGGAGGCGCCCGAGCCGGAGACGCTCGTGGAGGCGGACGCGGACGCGGAGGCGCTCAGGGTGGTCCGCTGGGCGGTGCGTGAGGCGCGTTCGGCGGCGGCCTTGCGGGCGGCCTCCGCGGCCTTCTTCTTCGCCTCGGCCTTCTTCTTGGCGTCGGCGAGGTCCGCCTTGGCCTGCTTCGCGGCCTTTGCGGCGGCCGCGTCGCGTTCGGCCTGGAGCTGGTAGTTCGCGGCGGCCTGCTGCGTCACCTCCGCGGACTGTGCGACCTGGACGGCCATGTCGGCCGTCAGGGTGGGCAGTTCGAGGGTCTGCGTCACGGGTTCGGCGGCGTTCGCCGAGCCGGACGCACCGGCGACTGCCAGGGTGCCGAGGACGCCACCGGCAACTCCGGCCCGCATCGCTACTTTCGAGGCACTGCGGCGGGGCTTCCGGTGGCTGGGTATGTGAGCGGTGTGGGACATGGGACCAAGCGGTACCAGGGGCTGCTTCATATCTTCAAGAAACGTGTGCTCTGCCACAGTTACTCAATCGCGACGACGAATCCCGGGCGTGTCGCTCTTTATTGACGCCGTAACGGACATTGCGGACGCAGGTGATCAAGCCCATGATCATGGACTTTCGTTAATACGCCCGAATTGCCCCGCACCTACCATCCGTTGAGGCCCAGGCCAAGCCTCGCTCTCAGGCGGCTCTCATCAATGTGGCGGAGGTCACGGAACGATTACCGCCGTGGTCGCGTCTGGTGTCCGGTTTGCGCCCCGTCGACTTCGTGAACGCGTGCACGCGTCCACACCCCGTCCCGCGCCTCCCTCCGAGGTGTGAACGCGCGCCTCTATCAGGACGCCCGGTCCAGCACCAATTTGCATGCAAGGGAAGTCTCTTGATATTGAGACGCCCCCTCCTGCCTGGGATGACGAGCGAAAATGTCACCTCTGGTGATCGCTCGAACGCTTCGCGTGCGAAGATCACCGCTCATCCGACTTCATGATCCTTCGTCAGGTGGTGGAGATCACAAAGCTCATGCAATACCCCGTGTCGCAGATCACAGAGCGGCGGGCATAAGATGCGAGGCAGTTGGGCTTGTGACCTGCTTCACATGTTCTCGATCTTCGCCCGGGACGAGCGTGGCTCGTGCGACCGGTGGGGCGGATGTGAGCCCGATGCAACCGCCAGCAGTCAGTGCCGACTGAGAGGAGCGAGGAGCGGTGAACGCGTATGCGCCCATCCTCGTACTGGGAGCCCTCGGGGCAGGCTTTGCGATCTTCTCCGTGGTCATGGCCACGCTGATCGGGCCCAAGCGGTACAACCGCGCCAAGCTCGAAGCCTACGAGTGCGGCATCGAGCCGACCCCCACGCCGGCCGGCGGCGGGCGCTTCCCGATCAAGTACTACCTGACGGCGATGCTCTTCATCGTCTTCGACATCGAGATCGTCTTCCTCTACCCCTGGGCCGTCACCTTCGACGCCCTGGGTGTTTTCGGGCTCGTGGAGATGCTGCTCTTCGTGCTCACCGTCTTCGTCGCGTACGCGTACGTATGGCGGCGCGGCGGCCTGGAATGGGACTGAGGGGCCTTAGGACATGGGACTCGAAGAAAAGCTGCCGAGCGGATTCCTGCTGACCACCGTCGAGCAGGCCGCGGGCTGGGTGCGCAAGTCGTCCGTCTTCCCCGCGACGTTCGGCCTCGCCTGCTGCGCCATCGAGATGATGACGACCGGCGCCGGCCGCTACGACCTGGCGCGCTTCGGCATGGAGGTCTTCCGCGGCTCACCGCGCCAGGCGGACCTCATGATCGTCGCGGGCCGGGTCAGCCAGAAGATGGCGCCGGTGCTGCGTCAGGTCTACGACCAGATGCCCAACCCGAAGTGGGTGATCTCCATGGGCGTCTGCGCCTCCTCGGGCGGCATGTTCAACAACTACGCGATCGTCCAGGGCGTCGACCACATCGTCCCCGTCGACATCTATCTCCCCGGCTGCCCGCCCCGGCCCGAGATGCTGATGGACGCGATCCTCAAGCTCCACCAGAAGATCCAGTCCTCCAAGCTGGGCGTGAACGCCGAGGAAGCGGCCCGCGAGGCGGAGGAAGCGGCGCTCAAGGCCCTGCCCACGATCGAGATGAAGGGGCTGCTGCGATGAGCGACGCGAACGGCACCGGCGGCGCGAACGGCGTGAACCCCGAGAAGGACCTCGCCGCCTCCAACCTCCCCGGCCGGCGCGGCGAGGGCGGTGAGGAGATCCGCGTCCAGCGCGGCATGTTCGGCGCCAACAATGGCGGTGACACCTCCGGCTACGGCGGCCTGGTGCGTTCGGTCCGGCTCCCGGGACCGGCCACCCGCCCGTACGGAGGCTGGTTCGACGAGGTCGCCGACGAACTCGAAGGAGCCCTGGAGGAGCAGGGACTCGTCCCGGACAACGCCGTCGAGAAGACGGTCGTCGACCGGGGTGAGCTGACCTTCCACATCGAGCGCGAGTACCTGGTCCGGGTCGCCCGCACCCTGCGCGACGACCCGGCCCTGCGCTTCGAGCTGTGCACCGGCGTCAGCGGCGTCCACTACCCGCACGACAAGGGCCGCGAGCTGCGCGCCGTCTACCACCTGCGCTCGATCACCCACAACCGGCTGATCCGCCTCGAAGTCAGCGCCCCGGACAGCGAGCCGCACATCCCGTCGCTGGTCGCCGTCTATCCGACCAACGACTGGCACGAGCGCGAGACCTATGACTTCTTCGGCATCGTTTTCGACGGTCACCCGGCCCTGACCCGGATCATGATGCCGGACGACTGGCAGGGCCATCCGCAGCGCAAGGACTACCCCCTCGGCGGCATCCCCGTCGAGTACAAGGGCGCCCAGATCCCGGCTCCGGACCAGCGGAGGTCTTACTCGTGAGCACGCAGTCAGCATCCGCGGCGTCGGCGGCGTCGGCGCGCGAGACCACCGAGGGCACCGTATACACGGTCACCGGTGGCGACTGGGACGAGGTCGTCCAGACGGCGGCCCGCGCCGACGACGAACGCATCGTCGTCAACATGGGACCCCAGCACCCCTCCACCCACGGAGTGCTCCGGCTCATCCTGGAGATCGAGGGCGAGACGGTCACCGAGGCCCGCTGCGGCATCGGCTACCTGCACACCGGCATCGAGAAGAACCTCGAATACCGGACATGGACGCAGGGCACCACGTTCGTGACGCGCATGGACTACCTGACGTCCTTCTTCAACGAGACCGCCTACTGCCTCGCCGTCGAGAAGCTCCTCGGCATCGAGGACGACATCACCGAGCGGGCCAAGATCATCCGGGTGCTCCTGATGGAGCTGAACCGGCTGTCCTCCCACCTGGTGTGCATCGCCACCGGCGGCATGGAGCTGGGCGCCACCACGATCATGATCTACGGCTTCCGTGACCGCGAATTGATCCTCGACATCTACGAGCTCATCACGGGTCTGAGGATGAACCACGCGTACATCCGGCCCGGCGGACTCGCCCAGGACCTGCCGCCCGGCGCGGTGGACCAGATCCGCGAGTTCGTGAAGAAGATGAAGAAGAACCTCCCGGAGTACGACAAGCTCGCCACCGGGAACCCCATCTTCAAGGGCCGCATGCAGGACATCGGCTACCTCGACCTGGCCGGCTGTATGGCCCTCGGCGCCACCGGCCCGATCCTGCGCTCCACCGGTCTGCCGCACGATCTGCGCAAGGCGCAGCCGTACTGCGACTACGAGACGTACGAATTCGACGTCCCGACCGCTGACAGCTGCGACGCCTACGGGCGCTTCCTGGTCCGCCTGGAGGAGATGCGCCAGTCGCTCAGGATCGTGGAGCAGTGCCTGGACCGGCTCCAGCCGGGACCGGTCATGGTCGCCGACAAGAAGATCGCCTGGCCCGCCCAGCTCGCCCTGGGACCGGACGGGCTCGGCAACTCCCTCGACCACATCAAGAAGATCATGGGCACCTCCATGGAGGCCCTGATCCACCACTTCAAGCTCGTCACAGAGGGCTTCCGCGTCCCGCCGGGACAGGCGTACGCGGCGGTCGAGTCGCCCAAGGGCGAACTCGGGGTGCACGCCGTCTCCGACGGCGGCACCCGCCCCTTCCGGGTCCACTTCCGGGACCCGTCCTTCACCAACCTGCAAGCCATGGCGGCGATGTGCGAGGGCGGCCAGGTCGCCGACGTGATCGTCGCCGTCGCGTCCATCGACCCCGTGATGGGAGGCGTCGACCGGTGACCACCTCTTCTTCCGAGCGGGGCGTCAGCCTGGGCATGCCCGAACTGCCCGCGCCCGCGTACCCGGACGACGTACGGGCCCGGCTGGAGGCCGACGCGCGCGAGATCATCGCGCGCTACCCCGACTCCCGCTCCGCCCTGCTGCCGCTGCTGCACCTCGTGCAGTCGGAGGAGGGCCATGTCACCCGCACCGGGATGCAGTTCTGCGCGGACACGCTGAAGCTGACCACTGCCGAGGTCGCCGCGGTCGCCACCTTCTACACCATGTACCGGCGCAGGCCGTCCGGTGACTACCAGGTGGGCGTGTGCACCAACACGCTGTGCGCGGTGATGGGCGGCGACGCGATCTTCGAGACGCTCCAGGAGCACCTGGGCGTCGGCAACGGCGAGACCACCGATGACGGCAAGGTCACCCTGGAGCACATCGAGTGCAACGCGGCCTGCGACTTCGCGCCGGTCGTGATGGTCAACTGGGAGTTCTTCGACGACCAGACGCCGGCGAGCGCCAAGCGCCTGGTCGACGATCTGCGCGCGGACCGGCCCGTGCAGCCCACGCGCGGGGCCCGGCTGTGCACCTTCAAGGAGACCGCGCGGATTCTGGCCGGCTTCCCCGACGAGCGGCCCGGGGCCGTCGAGGAGGGCGGCAGTGCGGGACCCGCGTCGCTGGTGGGCCTTCGCCTGGCAAGGGGAGAGGCCGCACCCGCGCGCGTGATCCATCCGCGCGGCGGTCCGCAGGAGGTGCCGCAGGACACGGTGCACGAGCCGTCGCCGGCCGAACACCTCAGTTCCCATGACGCGCCGCAGGAGACATCGGCATCCGACCCGGCCCACCCGGCAGGGCCTACCGCCGAGGAGGGGGAGTGATGACCGTGGCAGCCGAACTCAAGGACCACAGCCCCGAGAAGCTGCTCGCACCCGTGCTGTCGGCCTTCTGGGACGAGGACAGGTCCTGGACGCTGGACGTGTACCGAAGGCACGAGGGATACGAGGGGCTGCGTACGGCGCTCGCCATGTCGCCGGACGACCTGATCGCGTACGTCAAGGACTCCGGTCTGCGCGGACGCGGCGGCGCGGGGTTCCCGACGGGAATGAAATGGCAGTTCATTCCCCAGGGTGATGGAAAACCGCACTATCTAGTTGTCAACGCCGACGAATCGGAGCCAGGGACGTGCAAGGACATCCCGCTCCTCTTCGCGAACCCGCATAGCCTCATCGAGGGCATTGTCATCGCGTGTTATGCCATCAGGTCGTCGCATGCCTTCATCTATCTGCGTGGTGAAGTCGTCCCCGTTCTGCGGCGGTTGCACGAGGCCGTGCGCGAGGCCTACGCGGCCGGCTACCTCGGCGAGAACATCCTGGGCAGCGGACTCGACCTCCAACTCACCGTGCACGCCGGCGCCGGCGCGTACATCTGCGGTGAGGAGACCGCGCTGCTCGACTCGCTCGAAGGCCGCCGCGGCCAACCGCGGCTGCGTCCCCCTTTCCCTGCTGTCGAAGGGCTCTATGCCTGCCCGACTGTGGTGAACAACGTCGAATCGATCGCGTCGGTTCCCGCCATCCTGAAAAACGGCAAGGAATGGTTCAGGTCGATGGGCAGCGAGAAGTCCCCCGGCTTCACGCTCTACTCGCTCAGCGGCCACGTCGCGAGCCCCGGCCAGTACGAGGCGCCGCTCGGCATCACCCTGCGCCAGCTCCTGGAGATGAGCGGCGGGATGCGCCCCGGCCACCGCCTCAAGTTCTGGACGCCGGGCGGCTCCTCGACGCCGATGTTCACCGACGAGCACCTCGACGTCCCCCTTGATTACGAAGGAGTGGGCGCCGCGGGTTCCATGCTCGGCACCAAGGCCCTGCAGTGCTTCGACGAGACGACCTGCGTCGTGCGCGCGGTGACCCGCTGGACCGAGTTCTACGCCCACGAGTCCTGCGGCAAGTGCACCCCCTGCCGCGAAGGAACGTACTGGCTCGTGCAGTTGCTGCGGGACATCGAGGCCGGCAAGGGTGCCATGACCGACCTCGACAAGCTCGCCGACATCGCCGACAACATCAACGGCAAGTCCTTCTGCGCCCTCGGCGACGGCGCCGCCTCGCCGATCTTCTCCTCGCTCAAGTACTTCCGCGAGGAGTACGAGCAGCACATCACGGGCCGGGGTTGCCCCTTCGACCCGGCCAAGTCGACGGCCTGGGCCGACCGCCCGGAGGTGAACGCATGACCGTGACCACCAGCGCTCCCTCAGGCGGGGGAGAAGCCGCGGTCCCGCCGGAAGACCTCGTCACGCTGACGATCGACGGCGTCGAGATCAGCGTGCCCAAGGGCACCCTGGTCATCCGGGCCGCCGAGCAACTCGGCATCGAGATCCCCCGCTTCTGCGACCATCCCCTCCTCGACCCGGTCGGCGCCTGCCGGCAGTGCATCGTGGAGGTCGAGGGCCAGCGCAAGCCCATGGCGTCCTGCACGATCACCTGCACCGACGGGATGGTGGTGAAGACCCATCTGACCTCGCAGGTCGCCGAGAAGGCCCAGCACGGCGTGATGGAGCTGCTGCTGATCAACCACCCGCTGGACTGCCCGGTCTGCGACAAGGGCGGCGAGTGCCCGCTGCAGAACCAGGCGATGTCGCACGGCAACGCCGAGTCCCGTTTCGAGGGGCGCAAGCGGACCTACGAGAAGCCCGTCGCCATCTCCACGCAGGTGCTGCTCGACCGTGAACGGTGCGTGCTGTGCGCCCGCTGCACCCGGTTCTCCAACCAGATCGCGGGCGACCCGATGATCGAGCTGGTCGAGCGGGGCGCGCTGCAGCAGGTCGGCACCGGCGAGGGCGACCCCTTCGAGTCGTACTTCTCCGGGAACACCATCCAGATCTGCCCGGTCGGCGCGCTCACGTCGGCGGCCTACCGGTTCCGCTCCCGCCCGTTCGACCTGGTGTCCTCGCCGTCCGTGTGCGAGCACTGCTCCGGCGGCTGCGCGACGCGCACCGACCACCGGCGCGGCAAGGTCATGCGACGGCTCGCCGCACTCGACCCCGAGGTCAACGAGGAGTGGATCTGCGACAAGGGGCGGTTCGCCTTCCGGTACGCCCAGGTGAAGGACCGGCTCGACACCCCGTTGGTGCGCAACGCGGAGGGCGAGCTGGAGCCGGCGTCCTGGCCGGACGCCCTGCAGGTCGCCGCCCAGGGGCTGCTGGCGTCGCGCGGCAGGACCGGTGTCCTCACCGGCGGCCGGCTGACCGTCGAGGACGCGTACGCCTACAGCAAGTTCGCGCGCGTGGCGCTCGACACCAACGACATCGACTTCCGCGCGCGCGTACACAGCGGCGAGGAGGCCGACTTCCTGGCCTCCCGGGTCGCCGGCCGCGGCCGTGACCTGGACGGTACGGGTGTCACGTACGCCTCTTTGGAGAAGGCGCCCGCCGTCCTGCTGGCCGGGTTCGAGTCGGAGGAGGAGGCGCCCGGCGTCTTCCTGCGGCTGCGCAAGGCCTGGCGCAAGCACAAGCAACAGGTGTTTTCGCTGGCCACACACGCCACCCGGGGCCTGGAGAAGGCCGGCGGCACGCTGCTGGCCGCGGCTCCGGGCACCGAGACCGAATGGCTGGACGCTCTCGCCAGCGGCTTCGGCCTGGAAGGGGCAGGGATCAAGGCGGCCGAGGCGCTGCGCACCGAGGGCGCGGTGATCGTCGTCGGTGAGCGGCTGGCCGGGGTGGCCGGCGGTCTCACCGCCGCCGTGCGGGTCGCGTCCGCGACCGGCGCCCGGCTGGTGTGGATTCCGCGCCGGGCCGGGGAGCGCGGGGCGATCGAGGCGGGCGCGCTGCCGGCGCTGCTGCCCGGCGGCCGGCCGGCGACCGACCCGCGCGCGCGTGAGGAGGTCGCGGCGGCCTGGGGCCTGTCCGAACTCCCGCACCGCTACGGCCGCGACACCGGCGAGATCGTGGCCGCCGCCGAGAGCGGCGAACTGCAGGCGCTGCTCGTCGCAGGCGTGGAGATCGCCGACCTGCCCGATCCGGCACGCGCGCGTGCGGCGCTGTCCGAGGTCGGCTTCGTGGTGTCGCTGGAGCTGCGGCCCAGCGAGGTCAGCGAGCATGCCGACGTCGTGCTCCCGGTCGCCGCGGTCGCCGAGAAGGCCGGCACCTTCCTCAACTGGGAGGGCCGGGTCCGCTTCTTCGAGGCAGCGCTCAAGCCCGACCAGATGACCCGGCGGCTGCCGCCGACCGACGGGCGCGTCCTGCATATGCTGGCCGACGCCATGGACGTCCACCTGGGCCTGCCGGACCTGCGCACCACGCGCGCGGAACTGGACCGGCTCGGCGGCTGGGACGGACCGCGGGCCTCCGAGCCGCTGGAGACGGCCTTCACGCCGCCGCGTCCGGCCGCCGGCGAGGCACTGCTCGCCGGGCACCGGCTGTTGCTCGACCAGGGTGTCCTGCAGCAGGGAGACGAGGCGCTGGCCGGAACCCGGCACGCGGCACGCGCGCGCGTGTCGGCCGCGACGGCGGCCGAGGCGGGCGTCGCGGACGGCGACGTCCTCACCGTGACCGGCCCCGCCGGGTCGGTCGGACTCCGCCTCCAGGTCACCGAGATGCCCGACCGGGTGGTGTGGCTCCCGCTGAACTCCGTGGGCGGCGGCGTCGCCTCCGACACCGGGGCCCGGCCCGGTTCCCTCGTCCGCATCGGCCCGGCGACGCCCGCCGACCAGGCCCCCAAGGAGGTGGAGGCATGAGCCCGTACCTCGCCGCTGAAGACCTCTCGATGTTCGGCACGGACCCCTGGTGGCTGGTCGTCGTCAAGGCGGTGTTCTGCTTCGCCTTCCTGATGGTGACCGTGCTGTTCTCCATCGTGTGGGAACGCAAGGTCGTCGCCTGGATGCAGCTGCGCATCGGCCCCAACCGGCACGGCCCCTGGGGCATGCTCCAGTCGCTCGCCGACGGCATGAAGCTGATGCTCAAGGAGGACGTCGTCGTCCGACGCGCGGACAAAGTGGTCTACGTCCTCGCGCCGATCGTCGCCGCCATCCCGGCGTTCATGGCGATCGCGGTGATCCCCTTCGGCCCGGCCGGCAACGAGGTCTCGATCTTCGGCCACCGCACCACGATGCAGCTCACCGATCTGCCGATCGCGATGCTGTACATCCTCGCGGTCGCCTCGGTCGGCATCTACGGCATCGTCCTCGCCGGCTGGAGTTCGGGATCGACCTACCCGCTCCTCGGCGGCCTGCGCTCCTGCGCGCAGATGATCTCCTACGAGATCGCCATGGGCGCCGCGTTCGCCTCGGTGTTCCTCTACTCGGGGTCGATGTCGACATCGACGATCGTCGAACGGCAGCACGACCAGTGGTACATCCTGCTGCTGCCGGTCTCCTTCATCCTCTACATCGTCACGATGGTCGGCGAGACCAACCGCGCCCCCTTCGACATGCCGGAGTCCGAGGGCGACCTGGTGGGCGGCTTCAACACCGAGTACTCGTCGATCAAGTTCGCGATGTTCATGCTCGCCGAGTACGTGAACATGGTGACGGTCTCGGCGGTGGCGACCACGCTCTTCCTCGGCGGCTGGCGGGCTCCGTGGCCGGTCAGCACGTTCTGGGAGGGCGCGAACCACGGCTGGTGGCCGATGCTCTGGTTCGTCATCAAGGTGCAGTTGCTGCTGTTCTTCTTCATCTGGCTGCGCGGCACGCTCCCGCGCGTCCGCTACGACCAGCTGATGAAGCTCGGCTGGAAGGTCCTCATCCCGGTCTCCGTGGTGTGGCTGATGCTCGTCGCCTCCGTGCGGGCCCTGCGGAACGAGAACTACAACTTCGCCGACATCGCCCTCTATGTGGGCGGTGGCGTGCTCACCCTGCTGCTTCTGTCCTTCGTCGTCGACATGTTCATGGAGAAGTCGAAGGCGGCCGAGCGGCCGACCGGGGAACCGGGATTCGACCCGATGGCGGGCGGATTCCCGGTACCGCCGCTGCCCGGACAGGAGCTGCCGCCGGTGCCGCGGCGCCGCCCGCGCCGCGACCGGGAGCTGATTGTCAGTGGTGGGTCGGACACTGTCAGTGACGGATCTTCGGATGGAAAGGAGGCGTCCGATGGCTGAGGAGCCCAAGGAGGCCGGGCACACGTCGCCCGGTTTCCAGAACCCCGTGGCCGGCTTCGGCGTGACCTTCAAGGCCATGTTCAAGAAGCGGCTGACCGAGCAGTACCCGGAACAGAAGAAGACCACGGCCCCGCGGTTCCACGGACGGCACCAGCTCAACCGCCATCCGGACGGCCTGGAGAAGTGCATCGGCTGCGAGCTGTGCGCCTGGGCCTGCCCCGCCGACGCCATCTACGTGGAGGGCGCCGACAACACCGACGAGGAGCGCTACTCGCCGGGCGAGCGGTACGGCCGCGTCTACCAGATCAACTACGCCCGCTGCATCCTGTGCGGCCTGTGCATCGAGGCGTGCCCCACGCGGGCGCTCACGATGACCAACGAGTTCGAGCTGGCCGACTCCAGCCGGGCCAACCTCATCTACACCAAGGAGCAACTGCTCGCCGGTCTCGACGAGGGCATGGTCGACACACCGCACGCGATCTTCCCGGGCATGGACGAGCAGGACTACTACCGGGGGCTCGTCACCGAGGCCGCGCCGGGCACGGTGCGGCAGGTCGCCGTCTCCAAGGGCGAGAAGCCCGAGGAGGAGGGGGTGGAGGCATGACCGCGCCACTCGCCGCGTACACCACCTCCACCGGGGAGGCATTCCAGCTCTGGGTGCTCGGCACCATCGCCGTGCTCGGCGCCCTGGGCACCGTCTTCATGAAGAGGGCCGTGCACAGCGCGCTCTGCCTCGCCGGAACCATGATCGTCCTGGCGGTGTTCTACCTCGCCAACGGCGCCTACTTCCTGGGCATCGTGCAGATCGTCGTCTACACCGGCGCGATCATGATGCTGTTCCTGTTCGTGGTGATGCTCGTCGGCGTGACCGCGGCGGACTCCCTGAAGGAGACCATCAAGGGGCAGCGCTGGCTGGCCCTCCTGTGCGGGCTCGGCTTCGGCGTCCTGCTGTTCGCGGGCATCGCGAACGCCTCCCTGAAGGAGTTCAACGGCACCGGCCGGGCGAACGCGAACGGCAATGTGGAGGGCCTCGCCTCCCTCATCTTCACCAAGTACGTCTTCGCCTTCGAGATCACCGGCGCGCTGCTCATCACGGCCGCCGTCGGCGCCATGGTGCTCACCCACCGGGAGCGCACCGAGCGTGCCAAGACCCAGCGGGAGCTGGCCGAGCAGCGGGTGCGTGAGGGAGTGCACCTGCCGCCGCTGCCGGCCCCCGGTGTCTACGCCCGGCACAACGCGGTGGACATCGCGGGTCTGCTGCCCGACGGCACCCCGTCCGAGCTGACGGTCAACAAGACGCTGCGTGAGCGCGGCCAGATCCGTGACGTGTCGACGGAGGCGCTCAACGACCTGCGTGCCCTCGAACAGCGCGCGGAGGAACGGCTGGAACGCACCGAGATCGAGCCGTCGATCTCCAAGCGGCCCGAGGAGGCGTCGAAGTGAATCCCGTCAACTACCTCTATCTGGCCGCCCTGTTGTTCACGATCGGCGCCACGGGCGTACTCATCAGGCGCAACGCGATCGTCGTGTTCATGTGTATCGAGCTGATGCTCAACGCGTGCAACCTGACGCTCGTCACCTTCTCCCGGATGCACGGCAATCTCGACGGCCAGATCATCGCCTTCTTCACGATGGTCGTCGCCGCCGCGGAGGTCGTGGTCGGGCTCGCGATCATCGTGTCGCTGTTCCGTACCCGCCACTCGGCCTCGGTCGACGACGCCAGCCTGATGAAGCTGTAAGGGGCGCTGGACCGTATGAACGCAGAGAACCTGATTGCGCTGCTGATCGCGGCGCCCCTGCTCGGAGCAGCCGTCCTGTTGGTCGGCGGCCGGCGCCTGGACGCCGTCGGCCACTGGGTCGGCACGCTCCTGTCGGCGGCCTCCTTCGTGATCGGCGTGATCCTCTTCGCCGACCTGCTCGGCAAGGACGCCGAACACCGCACCCTCACCCAGCACCTGTTCAGCTGGATCCCGGTCGAGGGCTTCCAGGCCGATGTGGCCTTCCGTCTCGACCAGTTGTCGATGACGTTCGTCCTGCTGATCACCGGTGTCGGCTCGCTGATCCATCTGTACTCGGTCGGGTACATGGAGCACGACGAGCGGCGCCGCCGCTTCTTCGGCTATCTGAACCTGTTCCTCGCGGCGATGCTGCTGCTCGTCCTCGCCGACAACTACCTGCTGCTGTACGTCGGCTGGGAGGGCGTCGGTCTCGCCTCCTATCTGCTGATCGGCTTCTGGCAGCACAAGCCCAGCGCGGCGACCGCGGCGAAGAAGGCCTTCCTCGTCAACCGCGTCGGCGACATGGGCCTGTCGATCGCGATCATGCTGATGTTCACCACCTTCGGCACCTTCGCCTTCGGCCCGCTGCTCGGCACCCACACCGAACCCGGTCTCGCGGGCGGCGCCACCGAGGGCAAGCTCACCGCGATCGCCCTGATGCTGCTGCTCGCCGCGTGCGGCAAGTCCGCCCAGGTGCCGCTGCAGTCCTGGCTCGGGGACGCCATGGAGGGCCCGACCCCGGTCTCGGCCCTCATCCACGCGGCGACCATGGTGACCGCCGGCGTGTATCTGATCGTCCGCTCGGCGGCGATCTTCAACGCCGCGCCGGACGCCCAACTCGTCGTGACCATCGTCGGCGCGGTCACGCTGCTGTTCGGTGCGATCGTCGGTTGCGCGAAAGACGACATCAAGAAGGCGCTGGCCGGTTCGACGATGTCGCAGATCGGCTACATGGTGCTGGCGGCGGGCCTCGGCCCGATCGGCTACGTCTTCGCGATCATGCACCTGGTGACGCACGGCTTCTTCAAGGCCGGGCTGTTCCTCGGTGCCGGTTCGGTCATGCACGGCATGAACGACGAGGTCGACATGAGGAAGTACGGCGGCCTGCGGAAGTACATGCCGGTCACCTTCGTCACCTTCGGCCTCGGCTATCTCGCCATCATCGGCTTCCCGGGTCTGTCCGGCTTCTTCTCCAAGGACAAGATCATCGAGGCGGCCTTCGCCAAGGGCGGCACCGAGGGCTGGATCCTCGGCGGCGCGGCCCTGCTCGGCGCGGCCATCACCGCGTACTACATGACCCGCGTGATGCTGATGACGTTCTTCGGAGAAGAGCGCTGGCGGCACGCCAGGACGGCCTCCCCGGCGGAGCCCAGCGTGGAACCCGCCGCCGAGCATCGCGGCGAACACGCCGAACCGCACCCGCACGAATCACCCAGGGTCATGACGATCCCGATGATCGTGCTGGCCGTCGGCTCGGTCTTCGGCGGTGCGCTCTTCAGCGTCGGCGACCGGTTCCTGCACTGGCTGGAGCCGGTCACCGGCCACTCGCACGGCGATTCACCGGTCAGCGCCCTCACCGTCACCCTCTCCACGATGGTGGTGCTGGTGATCGGCGTCGCGATCGCCTACGCGCAGTACGGCCGCCGCCCGGTCCCGGCCCTCGCCCCGCGCGGCTCGCTGCTCACCCGGGCCGCCCGGCGCGATCTGCTCCAGGACGACTTCAACCACGTCGTGCTGGTCCGCGGCGGAGAGCATCTGACGCGCTCCCTGGTGTACGTCGACCACACCCTGGTCGACGGGGTCGTCAACGGCACCGCGGCCGGATTCGGAGGCCTCTCCGGGCGGCTGCGCCGACTGCAGAACGGCTTCGCGCGCAGTTACGCGGTCTCGATGTTCGGCGGTGCGGCACTCCTGGTCGCCGCGACCCTGCTGATGAGGGCGGTCTGATACCGATGTCCTTTCCCCTGCTGACAGCGACGGCGGTGCTCCCGGCCCTCGGGGCGGTCGCCACGGCGGCCGTGCCGGCCGCGCGACGCACCGCCGCCAAGTGGCTGGCGCTGCTGGTCTCGCTGGCCACGCTCGCCCTGGCGATCGTCATCCTGGTCCGCTTCGACCCGGGCGGCGACCGCTACCAGCTCACCGAGTCCCGCACCTGGATCAAGGCCTTCGGGGTCAGGTACGAGCTGGGTGTGGACGGCATCGCGGTCGCCCTCATCGCGCTGACCGCCCTGCTGATCCCGTTCATCATCCTCGCGGGCTGGCATGACGCCGACCCGCTGGAGACCGGCAGCCGCCGCTGGCGGCCGACCCAGGGCTTCTTCGCCCTGATCCTGGCCGTCGAGGCGATGGTGATCATCTCCTTCGAGTCCACCGACGTCTTCCTCTTCTACATCTTCTTCGAAGCCATGCTGATCCCGATGTACTTCCTCATCGGAGGCTTCGGGGACCGTGCCCACGAGCACGGCGAGAAGGCGGCGGCGACGCAACGGTCGTACGCCGCGGTGAAGTTCCTGCTCTACAACCTGGTCGGCGGTCTGATCATGCTGGCCGCGGTGATCGGGCTCTACGTGGTCGCCGGGAACTTCAGCCTTCAGGAGATCGCGCAGGCGCGGGCCAACGGCTCGCTGCACATGGCGACCAGCACCGAGCGCTGGCTGTTCCTGGGCTTCTTCTTCGCGTTCGCGGTGAAGGCGCCCCTGTGGCCGCTGCACACCTGGCTGCCCAACGCCATGGGTGAGGCCACCGCCCCGGTCGCCGTCCTCATCACCGCGGTCGTCGACAAGGTGGGCACCTTCGCGATGCTCCGCTTCTGCCTCCAGCTGTTCCCGGAGGCAAGCAAGTGGGCGACGCCGGTCATCCTCGTCCTGGCCCTGATCAGCATCATCTACGGGGCACTGCTCGCCGTGGGCCAGCGTGACATCAAACGGCTGGTGGCCTACGCGTCGATCTCGCACTTCGGCTTCATCATCATGGGCATCTTCGCGATGACCAGCCAGGGCCAGTCCGGCGCCACGCTCTACATGGTCAACCACGGCATCTCCACGGCCGCGCTGATGCTGGTCGCGGGCTTCCTGATCTCCCGGCGCGGCTCGCGGCTCATCGCGGACTACGGCGGCGTGCAGAAGGTCGCCCCGGTGCTCGCGGGCACGTTCCTGATCGGCGGCCTGGCGACCCTGTCCCTGCCGGGCCTCGCGCCCTTCGTGAGCGAGTTCCTGGTCCTGGTCGGCACGTTCACGCGCTACCCGGTGATCGGGATCATCGCCACCTTCGGCATCGTCCTCGCCGCGCTCTACACCCTCGTGCTCTACCAGCGGACGATGACGGGCCCGGTGAAGGCGGAGGTCGCCAAGATGCCCGACCTGCGGGTGCGTGAGCTGCTGGTGGTGGCCCCCCTGGTGGTGCTGCTGATCTTCCTGGGCGTCTACCCGAAGCCCGTCACGGACATCGTCAATCCGGCGGTCAAGCAGACCATGTCCGACGTACACAAGACCGACCCCAAGCCCGAGGTGGAGGCGGCCAAGTGAGCACAGCAGCCGTACAGAGCCTGTGGACAACCGCGGCCGACCCGATCTCGAAGATCGACGCGCCGAAGATCGAGTACGGACAGCTGTCGCCGACCCTGATCATCGTCGGCGCGGCGATCATCGGGGTGCTGATCGAGGCGTTCGTGCCGCGCAGATCCCGTTACTACGCCCAGGTGTTCGTGTCCGTCGTGGCGCTGTGCGCCGCCTTCGCCGCGGTGATCGCGCTCGCGGCGGACGGGTACGGCACCACGAAGGCGCACATCGCGGCGATGGGCGCGATCGCCGTCGACGGGCCGTCGCTGTTCCTTCAGGGCACCATCCTGCTGGCCGGCCTGGTCGGCCTGTTCACCTTCGCCGAGCGCCGCCTGGACCCGGCGGCGCACGGCAACCGGGTCGACTCGTTCGCCGCGCAGGCATCGTCCGTGCCGGGCAGCGACAGCGAGAAGGCCGCGGTGAAGGCCGGGTTCACCACCACCGAGGTGTTCCCGCTGCTGATGTTCGCGGTGGCCGGCATGCTGGTCTTCCCCTCGGCGAACGACCTGCTGACCCTGTTCATCGCCCTGGAGGTCTTCTCCCTCCCGCTCTACCTGCTGTGCGCCCTGGCCCGCCGCAAGCGTCTGATGTCGCAGGAGGCCGCGGTCAAGTACTTCCTGCTCGGCGCGTTCGCCTCCGCCTTCACCCTGTTCGGCATCGCGCTGCTGTACGGCTACGCGGGCTCGGTGTCGTACGCGACGATCGCGCAGGTCGTCGACGGCACGGTCACCAGCGTCGACCCGGCCCTTGCCAACACGATGGGCAACGACGCGCTGCTGCTGATCGGCGGCGCGATGGTCGTGATGGGCCTGCTGTTCAAGGTGGGCGCGGTGCCCTTCCACATGTGGACGCCGGACGTCTACCAGGGCGCGCCGACGCCGGTGACCGGCTTCATGGCGGCGGCCACCAAGGTGGCGGCGTTCGGCGCGCTGCTGCGGCTGCTGTACGTCGTTCTGCCCGGTCTGCGCTGGGACTGGCGGCCGGTCATGTGGGCGGTCGCGATCGTCACCATGCTGGGCGGCGCGATCGTGGCCATCACCCAGACCGACATCAAGCGGCTGCTGGCGTACTCGTCGATCGCGCACGCGGGCTTCATCCTCGCCGGTGTCATCGCGACCTCGAAGGACGGCGTCTCCTCCGTCCTCTTCTACCTGGCCGCGTACTCCTTCGTGACGATCGGCGCGTTCGCCGTGGTCACGCTGGTGCGCGACGCGGGCGGCGAGGCGACGCACCTGTCCAGATGGGCCGGACTCGGCCGGCGTTCGCCGCTGGTCGCGGCCGTGTTCGCGGTGTTCCTGCTGGCCTTCGCCGGCATTCCGCTGACGTCCGGGTTCGCCGGGAAGTTCGCCGTGTTCAAGGCGGCGGCCGAGGGCGGCGCGGTTCCGCTGGTGGTCATCGGTGTGATCTCGTCGGCGATCGCGGCGTTCTTCTACATCCGGGTGATCGTGCTGATGTTCTTCAGCGAGCCCCGGCCGGAGGGACCGAACGTCGCGGTGCCCTCGCCGCTGACGATGGCGGCGATCGGCATCGGCGTCGCGGTCACGGTGGTGCTCGGCGTGGCGCCGCAGTACTTCCTGGACCTGGCGAACCAGGCGGGCGTCTTCGTGCGCTGACGCGTGCTGCGGACACACCGCGGCCCGGCACCGCTCGGGGGTGCCGGGCCGCCGTCCGTCTGGTGCCGGGCTACCGCGGCGCGGTACGACGCGTCCTGATCTGGGTGAGGTCCAGGTCCACGGAGAAGGGGACGTCCCTCTTCATCCGCTCGCGGAAGATCCCCACGCTGGTGTACGTGCCGGTCGTCGGCTCCAGCTCGAAGGCGTGCACGGCGGCGCGGCCCTTCTCGTTCTCGACCCGCCAGTAGTGGGGGGTCTTCGCCCGGGCGTACTTCAGGGGCTTGGTCTCGCGGTCGCGGGAGACGGAGTCCTCGGAGACGACCTCGATGGCCAGGATGACGGCTTCCGCGGAAAACCGAGTCTGCTCGGGGGCCACCACGTCCGCACGCACCACGACCACGTCCGGCTCAGGCCGGTTCTGGCGGTCGATGTGGATGGTGAACTCGCGGACGACCTCCAGATCCGCTGGTGCGACGGATTGAAGCTGCCATTCGAAGAAGCTCACAACCCGGCTGTGAAAGAAGGTCTGCGGACTTACGAAGACCAGGCTGCCGTCGATCAGTTCCGTGTGCGGAGGGAGATTCGGAAGCCGGTCCAGGTCGTCGGCGGTCCAGCTGCCCTCAGACGGGATCGGCCAGCTGGACGCGGACGCCGTCGGTGCGACGCTCATCGGTGCTCCCATGGGACGGAGTCTCGCCGGTTCCATCAGACTATCGGCCGGAAATGGGGCAGGTCTCCCGCGAACGTGTGAACGACGGTCGTGTCCTTGACGTGGTGGGAAGCCGGAGCCTGTGGATAACTCCGGGGCTGTCGGTCCGGGCCCCTATCGTGGAGGCAGTGGTCGAGGGACGACGTACGGGGGACACGGCGATGGGCGGGACGGGCGGGATCGACGAGATGCCAGGGGTGACCGAGAGCGAGGCGTTGGCCACGCTGCACCGGGTCTTCGGATACGAGGTGTTCCGGGGCGAGCAGGAAGCGATCATCGAGCATGTGGTGGCGGGCGGCGACGCGGTCGTCCTCATGCCGACCGGCGGCGGCAAGTCGCTGTGCTACCAGATCCCGGCCCTGGTCAGACCCGGTACGGGCGTCGTGGTCTCGCCGCTCATCGCGCTGATGCAGGACCAAGTGGACGCGCTGCGCGCGCTCGGCGTGCGCGCCGGGTTCGTCAACTCCACCCAGGACTTCGACGAGCGTCGCGTGATCGAGGCCGAGTTCCTGGCGGGTGAGCTGGACCTGCTCTACCTCGCCCCGGAGCGGCTGCGCCTGGACTCCACCCTCGATCTGCTCTCCCGCGGCAAGGTCTCCGTCTTCGCGATCGACGAGGCGCACTGCGTGTCCCAGTGGGGCCACGACTTCCGGCCCGACTACCTTGCCCTGTCCCTGCTCGGCGAGCGCTGGCCGGAGGTACCGCGGATCGCGCTGACCGCCACGGCCACCCGCGCCACCCACGAGGAGATCACCGGCCGGCTGAACATGCCGTCGGCCCGGCACTTCGTGGCCAGCTTCGACCGGCCCAACATCCAGTACCGGATCGTGCCCAAGGCCGACCCCAAGAAGCAGCTGCTCGCCTTTCTGCGCGAGGAGCACGCGGGGGACGCGGGCATCGTGTACTGCCTGTCGCGCAACTCCGTCGAGAAGACGGCGGAGTTCCTGAGCCGCAACGGCATCGAGGCGGTGCCCTACCACGCGGGCCTGGACGCGGGCACGCGCGCGGCGCACCAGGCCCGGTTCCTGCGAGACGACGGCCTGGTCGTGGTGGCGACCATCGCCTTCGGCATGGGCATCGACAAGCCGGACGTGCGCTTCGTCGCCCATCTCGACCTGCCCAAGTCCATCGAGGGCTACTACCAGGAGACGGGCCGCGCGGGCCGCGACGGTCTCCCCTCCACGGCCTGGATGGCCTATGGGCTCAACGACGTCATACAGCAGCGCAAGCTGATCCAGTCCGGCGAGGGCGACGAGGCGTTCCGCCGCAGGGCCGCCGCCCACCTGGACTCGATGCTCGCGCTGTGCGAGACGGCCACCTGCCGCCGCGGCCAGCTGCTCGCCTACTTCGGGCAGGATCCCGATCCGGTGGGCTGCGGCAACTGCGACACCTGCCTCACCCCGCCCGAGACCTGGGACGGCACGATCGCGGCCCAGAAGGTGCTGTCGACGATCGTGCGGCTGCAGCGGGAGCGCGGGCAGAAGTTCGGCGCGGTGCAGATCGTGGACATCCTGCTCGGCAAGCGCACGGCGAAGGTGATCCAGTTCGACCACGACCAGCTGTCCGTCTTCGGCATCGGAGAGGAGCTGACCGAGGGCGAGTGGCGGGGCGTGGTCCGGCAGCTGCTGGCCCAGGGGCTGCTCGCGGTCGAGGGGGAGTACGGCACGCTGGCGCTGTCCGAGGCGAGCGGCTCGGTGCTGCGCGGGGGCCGGGAGGTGCCGCTGCGCAAGGAGCCGAAGAAGCAGGCCGCCGCGCGCACGGCGACCGCCGCGTCCGGCCGGGGTGACCGCAAGCCCAGGGCGGCCGTGGCCGAGCTGCCCGACGAACTGCTGCCCGCCTTCGAGGCGTTGCGTGCCTGGCGCGCAGAACAGGCCCGTGAGCAGGGCGTTCCGGCCTATGTCATCTTCCATGACGCGACCCTGCGGGAGATCGTCACCAGATGGCCCGGCTCCGTGCGGGACCTCGGCACGGTGAGCGGCGTCGGCGAGAAGAAGCTGGCGACGTACGGGGAGGGCGTGATCGAAGTGCTGTCCTCGCTCGGTGCTCCGACCGACGCCGACCCGGCCGTCACCTCGCCCGTGGCTGCCGCGCCGGCTCCGACGGGCGGTGCGGCGACGGACGACGGCGGCGGGCCCGAGCCGGACGCCGAGCCCGAGCCGGAGGACTGGTTCTAGACGGGCACCGGGACGCCTGCCCGGCGACGCGGTCCCGCGCCCATGGCCCGGGCGCGTCAGGACAGCGCCGTCAGCCCCGGGGCGAAGGTGATCAGCAGCGGCAGCAGGGGCACCAGCGCGGCCACCGTCGTCGTCAGGGCTCGCTGTCTGCGCAGCAGCCGGGGCGGGGGCTCCAGCAGGCGGTCCACACGCTCACCCAGCAGGCGTCGGCTGGAGGCGCAGGACAGCACCCCGCGGTGCTGGTTCAGCTCGATCAGGGCGAGGGCCGTGGTGAGGTGGCCGCAGCGGCGCGACGCTGTGTCGTCGGCGGCCAGCTCGACCAGCCGGTGGGTCTGGTCGCAGAAGTGGGCGAACAGCGGGACCCGGGGAAAGCCGGTGGCCAGCGCGGTGGACAGGTGCAGCAGCCAGTCGTGGTGGGCGCGGGCGTGGCCGCGCTCGTGGGTGAGGACGGCGTCCAGCTGGTGGTCGGTGAGACGGTGCAGCGCCCCGGTGGTGACGACCAGCTGCGGCGGATGGCCCGGCATCCACCAGGCGTCGGGGTAGTCGTCCTCCAGCACCAGCATGGGCCCGCGAGCCGTGGACAGCCCCGCCGGCAGATCGGGGGCGCGTTCGCGCAGATGCGCGCGGGTCCGGCCGCGCCGTCGGCGCGCCTCGGTCAGCTCACGGGCGAGCATCGCCGTCGTCCACGCGGCACCGCACGCCAGCAGCAGGGTGAGGGCGACGGCCCAGACCGGGGCGGTGGACAGATCGTAGGCGGCGGTGACAGCCGGCGGAGCGGGGGCGAAGACCTGGTCGCGCACGGTGTGGAAGACGGCCGCGGCACCCAGCGTCAGCGCGGCCAGGCAGCACAGCAGCACGGTGGCGACCAGGCACTGCCACACCCACAGCGCGACCACGGGTTCCCGCTCGGGCCAGGCGGCCCGGCTCAGCTCGCGGGGTGCTGGCACGGCGGACGTCAGGGCGACGACGCTCAGCAGGAGCAGGCAGACGGTCATGCCAGGGGCTCCGGTTCCTGGTCGGAGGAAGGGGCGGATATCGGTGGTGCGCGGCAGTCGGGCGTCGGGTGGTGCGGTGTACCGCCCGCAAGTATGAGGGCGATGGGCGGCCGACGGCAGGGGGCGAAGCCGAACCGCCCCCATGTGCCCCGGTCCGCCGTCCCCACCGCCCCGCCTGCCCCGGTCCGCCCAAGCCCACCTTCAGCCCGATCCCTGCCGCTGCCCCGAGCTTTGCTGCCGACGCGTACTCTGCTGCGCAATTCGGCTGAGCAGTGGAGGCCGGCCGGGAAAGCCGCGACGACCACCGCGTTGTCACAGGTCGCGGCCCGCGCATCGGAACCGCTCCGCAATTGCGCAGCAGAGTCGACGCGCGCTTGGCCGTTGGCCCGCGCCCGCCGTGGGTCGGCGCGGCTTGCGCTTGGCCCCCGCCTTGCCGCTGCCCCGAGCTTTGCTGCCGACGCGCGCTTCGCCCCTGGCCCGAGCCTGGCCGCTGGCCCGTGCCCGCCGTGGGCGCGCGCCCTGCCCGGGGTCCCCGCGGCTGTTGGCCCATACCCTCCTGCTCCCGTGCCTCGCCGCGGGCGCGCCTTGCCGCTGCCCCAAGTCCTGCCGCCGGCCCGTGCCCCGCTGCGGGCGCGCCTTGTCCCTGGCCCGAGTCCTGCCGCCGGCCCGTGCCCCGCTGTCGGCCCCCGCCCCGCCGCTGGCCCGAGCACGCTGCTGGCGCGTGCCTTGCTGTCGGCCTTCGCCCCGGTGCTGGTCGGCGTCCCGCCGCGGGTCGCCGGGCGCCGGGGCGGGGAGGGCGCCGGGGCGGGGAGGGGGCCGGGGCGGGCGGCCGGGGCGTGCGTCAGGAGTTCGGGTCAGTGCGGGCGATCACCCGGCCGGTGACGTCGCCGAGTCCCACCCGGGCGCCGCCGGGGCCCGGCGCCCAGGCCGAGAGGGTCACCACGTCCCCGTCCTCCAGGAACGCCCGCTTGCCGTCGGGGAGTTCGAGCGGGTCCCGGCCGTTCCAGGTCAGTTCGAGGAGCGAGCCGCGCTGGTCCGGCTCCGGCCCGCTCACCGTTCCCGACCCGTACAGGTCGCCGGTGCGCAGCGAGGCGCCGTTCACCGTCAGGTGCGCCAACTGCTGTGCGGCGGTCCAGTACATGGTGGAGAACGGCGGTTCGGACACCACATGACCGTTGACCGCGACGGTGATCCGCAGGTCGTAGCCGCCGGGCTCGTCGCCGGAGCCGGAGTCGTCCAGATACGGCAGCGGGGGGTGGGTGCGCGGCGGCGGCGCCACCCGGGCGTCCTCCAGGGCCTCCAGCGGGGTGATCCACGCCGATACGGAGGTGGCGAAGGACTTGCCGAGGAACGGGCCGAGGGGGACGTACTCCCAGGCCTGGATGTCCCGCGCGGACCAGTCGTTGAGGAGGCACAGCCCGAAGACGTGCTCCCGGAAGTCGCCGAGCGCCACCGGTTCGCCCCGCGTGGACGGCACGCCGACCACGAAACCGACCTCGGCCTCGATGTCCAGCCGGACCGAGGGGCCGAAGACCGGTGCCGGGTCCGCCGGGGCCTTGCGCTGGCCCGACGGCCGCACGATGTCGGAGCCGGAGACCACGACCGTGCCGGAGCGGCCGTGGTAGCCGATCGGCAGGTGCTTCCAGTTCGGGGGCAGCGAGTCCGCGGCGTCGGGGCGGAAGATCTGGCCGACGTTTCGGGCGTGGTGTTCGGAGGAGTAGAAGTCGACGTAGTCGGCGACCTTGAAGGGGAGGTGCAGAGCCACCGACGACAGGGGGTGGAAGAGCGGTTCGATCGTCTCCCGGTGGGAGGGGACCGTCAGCCACGCCGTCAGGGCGCGCCGGACGTCCGACCACGCGGTGCGGCCCGCGGCGAGCAGCGGGTCGAGGGTGGGCCGCGCGAGCAGCGAGACAAACGGCGAGCCGAGCGCGGCGGCAGCGGCGCCCGCGTCGAGCACATGGTCGCCGAGCCGTACGCCGACCCGCCGCTCCTGGCTGCCGGTGGGCGAGAACACGCCGTACGGAAGGTTGTGCGGGCCGAAGGGATCGCCCTCGGGGACGTCGAAGGGTGGCATGGGTGCTGCCTCGCTCTCATCCGTGCCGTGCCTGGTCATGTGTGCCATGGATCGCGGCACACGTTACGGGGGAGTTGCCTCCCTGGGCAGTGTCTGAAGAGTTCACAATGCCCGAATAAGCCCTGTTGTCGGAGGGGGCAATTCCGGCTTAGCGTCTTTTGGGGGGACGCGGACGGGGTGGGTCCGGTCCCGTGGGGGAGCACATGGGGGAGCCGTGGCCAGGGATGCCGTCAGCTTGCTGTGCCGGGCGGAGCGTGAAGTGCTCGGCCTGATCGTCAGGTTCGGCGACCACCCCTTGCGCCGCGGTGGCGTCGGAATGATCCGCGGGCTGGACCTGACCGGTCGTCCGGTGCCGACGAGGGAGCGGCGCGTCGGCCGTCGGTGGGTCGTGGAGGACATCGGCCTGCCCGCTCTCCTCGCCCACCGCCGCGCCGGCTGCACGACGCCGCACGCGCCGGACCGGCCGAGCGGGGCGGAACCGGCCTGGTTCGCGGGTGCGGATCCGCTGCCGTTCCGCGTGACGGCCGCGCGCTTCGTGCGGCCGTCCGCCAAGCACCTCTGTCAGACGTGGCGGATCTGACAGAGGTGGCGCATCTGTCAGACGTGGCGGACCAACCGCCGCGACAGCACGACCACCGCCATGAAGCAGGCGTCACATCCTGGGGAGGACTTCGTGATCCAACCGGTAGCAGTCATCGGTGCCGGACCCTTCGGTCTGTCCACCGCCGCCCATATCAAGGCGCGCGGGGTCCCCGTGCGCGTCTTCGGCGACCCCATGGTGAGCTGGCGTGATCACATGCCCGCCGGGATGCTCCTGAAGTCGACCCCGGCGGCCTCCACCATCGACGCCCCGCAGCCCGGCCACACCCTGGTCGACTACTGCGACGCGGCGGGCGTTCCCCGACTGGTCACCGACGAGGACGTCGTCCCCGTCGAGACGTTCATCTCCTACGGAGAGTGGTTCCAGCGGGAGCTGGTGCCCGACCTGGAGCGGGTCAGGGTCGTCTCGGTCGACGGGCGTGCCGACGGCGGTTTCGACGTCGGGCTGGCCTCGGGCGAGTCGTTCCCGGCGCGCGCCGTCGTGATCGCCACGGGACTGTCGGGCCTGTCCCATCTGCCCCCGGAGCTGGCCGCCGCCGCGGCGGACGGACCCGCCCCGACGGGCCCGGTGTCCCACAGCTCCCAGCACCACGACCTCACCCGGTTCGCCGGCAAGGAACTGATCGTCGTCGGCGCCGGGCAGTCCGCGCTGGAGACCGCGGCGCTGGCGGCCGAAGCGGGCGCACGCGTGCGCGTGGTCGCACGGCGCCGCGTCGGCTTCGGTGCCCCGCCGTGGCACCGGCCGCGACTGCGTCCCGAGTCGCCGTTCGGCCGCGCCTGGTCGCTGTGGGCCCTCAGCCACTATCCGCACTCCTATCGCCACCTGCCCGCGCACACCCGGCACTACCTGGTCCGCCGGGTGCTCGGCCCGCTCGGCGCCTGGTGGTTGCGGGACCGCTTCGAGGGCAAGGTGCGGGTGGAGGAGATCGACCGCGTCCTGGGCGCGGAGGCCCCCGACGGCACGCCGGTCCTCACGGTCCGCACCCGTACCGGAGCCACCGGCCGCTTCCTGGCCGACCATCTCATCGCGGCGACCGGCTACCGCGTCGACATAGCCGCGATGGGCTTTTTGGGCCACGGCGTCCGAGCCCGGCTCGCCGTCAGCCGGGGCACTCCGGAACTCGGCGCGGGCTATGTCTCCTCGGTTCCCGGTCTCTACTTCACCGGCCTGCCCGCCGCGGCCTCCTACGGCCCGGTGATGGGCTTCGTGCGCGGCACCGAGTTCGCCTCGCCGCGCCTCGCGAAACACCTGGTGGCGGCACACGCCTGAGACCGCGCCACACCGGATGAGGGCGTTGCCGCGACCTCTGTCTCCGGCCGGAGGAGCGCAAGGGGCAGGCGGGAGCGGTGAGTCGTGGCGGCCCGCTGTCCGTATTCTCTGGTCATGGCCGCTCCTCCCACATGTTCACTCGTCGCCACCGACCTTGACGGAACGCTCCTGCGTGGCGACGACACGCTCTCCGACCGGTCCCTCGCCGCGCTCGCGCGTGTGGCACGCGCCGGCGCCCGGCACCTGGTGGTCACGGGGCGCCCGGCGCCACGGGTGCGGCCGTTGCTCGACACACTGGGCCGCGGGGGGCTCGCGGTGTGCGGACAGGGCGCGCAGGTGTACGACGCCGAAACGGACCGCCTGCTGTGGTCGGTCACCCTGGACCGGGAGTTGGCCGAGACCGCGCTCGGCAAGATCGAGGCCGAGGTGGGGCAGGTGTACGCGGCCGTCGACCAGGACGGGGTGAGCGGGCTCACGCTCATCGAGTCCGGCTATCTGATGCCGCATCCGACGCTGCCCGCCGTCCGTGTCGAGCGGCGCGACGATCTGTGGTGCGCGCCCATCAGCAAGGTGCTGCTGCGTCACCCCGCCCTGTCGGACGACGAGTTGGCGGCGACGGCGCGCGCGGTCGTGGGCTCGCTGGCGACCGTGACCATGTCGGGGCCCGGGACCGTCGAGTTGCAGCCGTGCGGTATCACCAAGGCCACGGGTCTTGCACTGGCCGCCGAGCACCTTCGGCTGGCCCCTGAAGGGGCCGTCGCCTTCGGTGACATGCCGAACGACATCCCGATGTTCGACTGGGCCGCCCACGGAGTGGCCATGGCCGGCGCCCACCCCGAGCTGAAGGCGGTGGCCGACGAGGTCACCCTGTCGAACGAGGACGACGGCGTGGCCGTCGTCCTCGAAAGACTGTTTCCGTGACGGGACGTGTCAGTAGGCGCCGTTGACGTTGTCGATCGAGCCGTAGCGCTTGGCGGCGTAGTTGCAGGCGGCCGTGATGTTGGCGACCGGGTCGTAGATGTCGTACGACGTCCCGGCCACGTGGTAGGCCCTGAACGTCGGGTCGATGACCTGGAGCAGACCCTTGGACGGGATGCCCTTCGCGGCGTTGGAGTCCCAGAGGTTGATGGCCCGCGGGTTGCCCGAGGACTCGCGCATGATGTTGCGGTGGATGCCGTAGTAGGTGCCGGGGATGTTCTTCTCCGCCATGATCGCGAGCGATTCGCGGATCCAGCCGTCGAGGTTGTTCGGGTACCCGGCAAGCGTCGTTCCGGCCGTCGTCACGGTCCCGGGGGTGGCCGCGTGGGCGCCGGTGGCGCCGAGGAGCGGCAGGGCGAGCACGGCGGCTCCGGTGCCGGCCACCGCGAGGGTACGGGCGAGGCGGTTGGTGCGGACGAGACGGTGTCGAGCGGCTGCAGACATGGCGTTGTTCCTCTCCGGCGCCTGCGAGGTGAGCTGTCGGGTTCGGGCGGGGGAGGTGCCCGGCCGGCCGCCGAAAGGCGACGCGACTTCACCCCAAGCCGTTCCGGCCGGCTGGTGCCGTCCGGCCCGGCGGCCTACCTGGGTCCCCCGCTCCTGCCGTACGAAATGTGGTTTGTCGATGGGTCATGTCGGGTGGCGGCAGGATTAGGCGTCCATCCGACTGGCCCGGAAGCTATGCGACTGCACATGTCGGAAACAAGGGGTGGATTCCCGGCTCGTACCAATTGACATGCGATTGAGACGAATGAGCCGCTTGATCCTTTGCTATCGCCAAGCGTCAACTCGACGTCGAGGAAAGGGTGGTGGGGGCTTCGGGCGGGGTGCTGCTGCCGCGATAAGGGGTGACTCAAGTCACTCCCCTCGAAGCTCAAGTGCATTCGGCACCAAGGGGAATTGAGATACTAATAGCGGCAAATCGGGCACTTCATCCCATGGTCCTCGGAATCCGCTTCTCCCAGGTTCGGTGGAAGATCACTTCACCGCCCGTCGTGCAGACCGCCTCGTCGGCGGTGACGAAGTGGCCGGCGTCACAGGAAATCTCCGAACGGACCTGGACCGTGGTGTCCCACGGCAGATCCGGGCGGTGCAGTCGCACCGAGTGCTCCGAGCGGGCGCGGGCCGACAACGGGTCGTTCCCGGTGATCGTGTACGTCTCCGTCGCGCCCTCGGTCCACTCCAGACCGTCCGGGTACGCGCGCGTGCCCTCGCGGCTCGGGGCCACCTCCACCCGCCACTCGTCCTCGGCGACGTCCCGCACCACCAGCCGCCCGGGGCGCGGCCCGTCCAGCGTGACGTACTCGCCCGCGCCCAGCGGCTCGGCCTGCTCGGGCTCTTCGAAGACGACCGCCGGGCCGGACACCCTGGCGCGCACCGGCAGTTCGAGCGAGCTGCCCGCCGGGTCGAGCACGCAGCCCGCCGCCGACTCGGGCCGTGGCCAGACCCACGGCCAGTACGCGGAGGAGACCGCGAGACGGATGCGGTGACCGGAGGGGAAGGCGTGCCCGGCCCCGCCCAGTTCGACGGTCGCCTCCTGCGGGCTGCCGGGTGACCAGGGCCCCGACTCCTGCGTGCCGCCCGGTGACGAGGGCGCCCCCTCTTGCGGGCCGCCCGGTGACGTGGGCGCCGACTCCTGTGTTCCGCTCGATGATCGGGGCGTCGCCTCCTGCGGGCCGCCCGGCGGCCGGGGTGCCGCATCCTCGTGGTCGGGCGGCGCCAGGTCCAGCACGCCTCGGGCGACCAGGGTCGACGAACCGTCCGGGGCGACGTCGCAGACCCGGATGATCAGCTGCGTCCGCGGCGCCATGCGGGTCAGTCGCAGTCGTACCCTGGGCCGTCCGAGCACCCAGGTCTCCTCGGTCACCTCGAAGTCGAAGCAGACGGACCGTCCGTCCTCGGCCCGCTGGTCGGGCGGCAGGTCGGCCTCGTCGCCGATCGGGCGGAAGCGGCCCGCGTCCACGCCGGTGTGCAGGGGTGAACGCACCAGGACCGGGGCGCCTCGGAGGTCGTGGGCGACGCTCGTCACGTTGGGGGACGGCCAGGCGGGTTCGCCGACCCAGCGGCCCGGCAGGGCGGCGCGGGCCGCGTCCGGGCGGTGGGACTCGACGACGTACGCACGCAGGAGCGGTTCGGACATCACCGGGCGCGCGCCCACGCCGCCGCGAGGAGCGGCGCCCATGGAGCCGTGGGAAGTGGCGGACGTAGACCCGCGGGAAGCGGCGGATACGGAGCCGTGGGGAGTGCCTGCCGCGGAGCCGCGGGGAGGGCCGGACGGTGAGCCGCGCTTGAGCCAGTGGTCCCACCAGCGCAGGGTTTCCTGGAGGAAGCCGATCGCCGGTCCGGGTGGCAGGTACAGGTCGGGGTAGTGGTGCGACCAGGGCCCGATCAGGCCGCGGACGCGGTCGTGGGGAAGGTGTTCGACCAGACGGAGGACAGTGTCGTGGTAGGGGTCGTACCAGCCGCCGACCGCCAGCACCGCCGCCTTGATGACGCCGAGGGTCGGAGGGCGGCCGGCGGGTGTGCCGGTGGTTCGGGGTGCGAGCCAGGTGTGCAGGGCGGGGGTCAGCGCCTCCAGACGGGTCGACCAGACGGCCTGCCAGGAGTCGCCGGCGTACCGCGGGTCGGGCGGGAGGGCGGCGGTCGTGAGCGCCGCGGCGGAACGGGCGAGCAGGCGGGCGGCGACGGCGGAACCTGCGAGGCCGTGCCCTTCGTTCTCGTAGCGGTCGTCGGGGCAGCAGACCGCGACGACCGCCTTGAGCGGCTCGGGCGCGAGGGCCGCGATCCGGAGGGAGGCGGAGCCGCCCCGGGAGATGCCGAACACGCCCACGTGGCCGTCGCACCACGGCTGTGCGGCCAGCCACTCGACGACCTCCGCCCCGTCGGCCGCCTCCGCGGCCTCCGCCGCCCGGCCCGCGCCCGCCGGTACTCCCTCGCTGCCGCCGTATCCGCGCGCGTCGACGCGGACGGAGACGTAGCCGTGCCCCGCGTACCAGGGGTGCCGCTGGGCGTCGCGCGGCGCCGTCCGGTCGGTGAGGCGGTCCGGGGCGTACTCCAGAAGGACCGGTACGGGTTCGTCCGTCACGGGGCGCCACGCGCGCGCGTACAGCCGCGTCCCGTCGGCGAGGGGGATCCACAGGTCCGTGTGAACGGTTTCGTAGGGGAAGGACGTACGGATGTGCATGGGCGGCGTTCCGGGGCATTAGCGGGGCAAAAGGTGTCGCACTCCCATGAGTCCATGAATATCGGATTGTATCGGCTGATCGGCAACATATCGGTCGTGATCTGATACCGCCCGTGCTGGACGGTGGGCGCTATGGGTGATCGAAACCTGACCGGATACGCTGACTTGAGTGATGGCAGCGACCTATCGACAAACCGTGTAATCGCCAGCAGACACCAGCAGACAGGAGACCCCTCGTGACCGTCGTCGGGCCGTTCGGGCTGAGCGTGCGGGACCAGGCTCTGGAAGCCGATGTCCAGGCCGGATTGGCGGCTGTCGAGGAAGGCTTGCTCGAAGCCACCAAGAGCGAGGTGCCGTTCATCACGGGGGCCGCGCAGCACCTGGTACGGGCGGGCGGCAAGCGGTTCCGCCCACTCCTCGTGATGCTCGCCGCGCAGTTCGGCGACCCGTACGCGCCCGGGGTGGTGCCGTCGGCCGTGGTGGTGGAGCTGACCCATCTGGCGACGCTGTACCACGACGACGTGATGGACGAGGCCGCGGTGCGGCGCGGGGTGGACAGCGCGAACACCCGCTGGGGCAATTCGGTCGCGGTCCTGACCGGCGACTTCCTGTTCGCCCGCGCCTCGCAGATCCTCGCCGACCTCGGTCCTGAGGCGGTGCGGGTGCAGGCCGTCGCGTTCGAGAGGCTGGTCACCGGGCAGATCCTGGAGACGGCCGGGCCCTTGGACGGGCGCGACCCGGTCGAGCACTACCTGGACGTGCTCGCCGGCAAGACGGGCTCGCTGGTCGCGGTGTCGTGCCGGTTCGGGGCGATGATGTCCGGCGCCGACGAGACGGTCGTGGACGTGCTCACGCAGTACGGCGAGCGGCTGGGCGTCGCCTTCCAGCTCGCCGACGACGTCCTGGACATCGCGTCGGACTCCCAGGAGTCCGGCAAGACCCCGGGTACGGACCTGCGGGAGGGCATCCCCACGCTCCCCGTGCTGCGGCTGCGGGAGCGGGCGGCGCGGCTGGGGCTGCCCGAGGACCTCGCGCTGTGCGAGCTGCTGGACTCCGACCTGTCCGACGACGGCCGGCACGCGCAGGCGCTGGAGGCTTTGCGCGCGCACCCCGCACTGGAGCAGGCCCGACGGGACACCGTGCGGTACGCGAAGGAGGCGCGAGCCGCGCTGGCTCCCCTCCGCGAGTGCGAGGCGAAGTCGGCCCTGCTGGAACTGTGCGACGCGGTGGTCCACCGGGCGGGATAACCACAGGGCGGGTGGACCACCTGGCGAGGCGGCCACCGGCGGGATGACCTGCGAGCGGGCTGGCCACCGGACAGGGGGCCACCGGGTGGGCTGGCCACCGGGCGGGGGGGCCGATGAGCGGGATGGCCACCTGCGACGGGGTGGTCCACCGGGCGGGATGGCCACCTGGCGAGGCGGCCACCGGGTGGGCTGGCCACCGGGCGGGGCGGCCTATGAGCGGGATGGCCACCTGCGACGCGGTGGTCCACCGGGCGGGACGGCCACCTGGCGAGGCGGCCACCGGCGGGATGGCCTGCGAGCGGGACGCCCACCGGCCGGGGCGGCCACTGGGCAGGGGCGGCCACCGGGTGGGCTGGCCACCGGGCAGGGCGGCCTATGAGCGGGATGGCCACCTGCGACGGGGTGGTCCACCGGGCGGGATGGCCACCGGGCGGGACGGCCACCGGGCGGGATGGCCATCGGACAGGGGTGGCTACCGGGTGGGACGGCTGGCGAGCGGGATCGCCGCCGGGCGAGGCGAGCACCGGGCGGGGCGGCCGATGAGCGGAACGATCGCTGAGCAGAACGGGCCTGCCCCGGTCACCGATCCCGGCACGGCGGACCAAGCGCTGACCCGCCGCCCGCCTGTTCCGTCCACCCCGCGCTACCGATTCCCGGAGACGACGCATCGCGCGGACGCACTGTGCCGCCGAGCGCTTCAGGAGTCGTTCCGTGCGTCCGGGCTGGCCGCCCGTCCCGGCCGTCCGCGCCCGGATGCTCGGCCCACCGTGGGCCTCGCCCGCCTGTCGGCCCCCGGCGCCCCTTTTTTCCGGCTGCCCGCTGGGGCGTCCGTCAGTACCGTCCGTTCTCGGCGTCGGTCTGTTCCGGCCGCCCGGCCCGCCCCCTGTCCCGACACCCCCCGTCCCGGCGCCCCGTCCCCGGCACCCCCCCCGTCCCGGCGCCCCCGTCCCCGGCGCCCCTCTGTCCCGCCCGTCCGTGCCGGTTGTCCTGGCCGTCCGTGCCGGTTGTCCCGGCTGTCCGTGCCGGTTGTCCTGGCTGTCCGTGCCGGGAAGCGTTTGGTTCCGGCGGCCGTGCCTCGGGCCTATGACTGGCTCAGCCCCCGGCCGTCGCCCCGTTTGACCGCGTTGACCTGGGAAATGTCCGGCGGCACCCCCCTTACCCCTACGGGTCGGGGGAGGCGCCTCCTTTGCGTGTCATACCGGAGGTGTACGTGGAGTTGCGTCCGCGGGGTGACGCGTCCGCGCACCGGATTTGGTCAGATGGAAGCCACGGAAATCACCACTCCTCACCGATTCGGGTGAGAATGGCGGCTCAGGGTGGGAACAGTGCATCGGTGCGTAGAAGGCCGCCGCCGACGACGGAGGTAAGCCACATATGGCACGGTACGAATCCGCTGACAACTCGGGCGCCGAGGAGACCGAGGAACTGCGCTCCGGCCGGCGCAAAGCCGCTCGGTACGTCGTCCCGGTCGCGGTCGTGGGGGTGACGGCGGCGACCATCGGACTGGTCCCGGCACTCGCCGACTCAGGCGACCCGAGTCTGCCGAAGATCACCGCACAGCAGCTCATAGAGAAGATCGCCAAGTCGGACGTCGAGCAGCTGTCCGGCACGGTGAAGATCAGCACCGACCTGGGCCTTCCGAACCTGGGCGGTCTGGAGAACAGCCTGGCCTCGGGCATCGCCCCGTCCGGCGACGGATCCTCGGCCGACCCGACGTCCAAGCTCACCGAGCTGGTCTCCGGCACGCACACCCTGCGCGTCGCCGCCGACGGCCCGGACCGGCAGAAGCTGTCGCTGATCGAGAGCGCGGCCGAGTACAGCCTCATTCACAACGGCAAGGACGTCTGGGGCTACGACAGCAAGTCGAACGAGGTCTACCACGGCACCGCCGCCCAGGACGGCGCGGAGCACAGGAACGAGGCTCCGGCCACACCCAAGGACCTCGCCGACGAGGCCCTGAAGTCCGTCGACGACACCACGTCCGTGACCGTCGACGGCACCATGCAGGTCGCCGGCCGGGACGCCTACAAGCTGCTCGTCAAACCGAAGCAGTCCGGCACCACGGTCGGCGCGATCAGCATCGCGGTGGACGCGAAGACCGGCCTGCCGCTGAAGTTCACGCTGACCCCGGCGAGCGGCGGCGCGGCGGTCGTCGACGCGGGCTTCACCCAGGTCAGCTTCGCCAAGCCGGCCGCATCGACCTTCGACTTCACCCCGCCGAAGGGCGCCAACGTGACCGAGGAGGACAAGTCCGAGTCCGCCGAGGTCCCGGATGCCAAGTCCGGCCACGACCTCGCCAAGGGCCCGCAGGGCCACGAGGTGCTGGGCGAGGGATGGAACGCGATAGCCACCTTCGACACGGGTGAGAAGGGCGGCCTGCCGTCCGGTTCCGCCGGCGGTGACCTGGGCGGCTTCCTCGGCTCGCTCGGCGACCAGGTGAGCGGCAAGTTCGGCAAGGGCACGGTCTTCTCCACCCGCCTGGTCAACGCCCTGCTCACGGACGACGGCAAGGTGTACGTCGGCGCCGTCACCAAGGACGCCCTGGTGAAGGCGGCGAACTCGGGGCAGTAAGCACCCTGCGGGCACGACGAATCGAGGGAGCCGATGGACGAACCGTCCACCACGGGGCGACAGACGGCGCGGGAGCCGGAGGACGCGGGGCCGAGCGTCATCCACACCCGCGGCCTGACCAAGCGCTACCGCGGCGGACAGCTCGCCGTCGACGGTCTCGACCTGACCGTCCCGGCGGGCAGCGTCTTCGGCTTCCTCGGTCCGAACGGCTCCGGCAAGACCACCACCATCCGCATGCTGATGGGACTCATCGAGCCCACCTCCGGCACCGCGCGGGTACTCGGACGGGCCATGCCCCGCTCGGCGCGCGCGGTGCTGCCGCAGGTGGGCGCGCTCATCGAGGGCCCCGCCCTGTACGGCTTCCTCTCCGGCCGGGACAACCTCGTACGCTACGACGCCGCCGATCCGACCGCCGATCCGCGCACCCGGCGGGCCCGCGTCGCCGCCGCCCTGGACCGGGTGGGCCTGGCCGCCGCCGCGGGCAAGAAGGCCAGGGCGTACTCGCTGGGCATGAAGCAGCGGCTCGGGCTGGCCGCCGCGCTGCTCCAGCCGCGCAGGCTCCTCGTCCTGGACGAGCCGACCAACGGGCTCGACCCGCAGGGCATGCGCGAGATCCGTTCCCTGGTCCGGGAGTTGGCGTCCGACGGCACGACCGTCTTCCTCTCCTCCCATCTCCTCGACGAGATCGAGCAGGTGTGTACGCACGCGGCGGTGATGGCGCAGGGCCGGCTCATCACCCAGGGCGCGGTGGCGGACCTGGCCGCCGGGGCACGTGGCCGGCTGGTCGTGACCACGCCGGACACCGGGGACGCGGCCCGGGTGCTCAAGGAGCGGGGCGTCGGCGATGTCGTGGTCGCCGAGGACCGGGTGACCGCGGAGCCCCCGGAGGGCGAACTCGCCGAGGTGAACGCCGCGTTGGTGTCGGCCGGGGTCCGCGTCCGCGGCTTCGGGGTGGAACGGGCATCGCTGGAGGACGCGTTCGTGGCACTGACCGGAGAGGGGTTCGATGTCACAGGTTGACGCCGGGGCGGGCGAGGCCACGGCCGCGGTGCCCACGGCCGGGCGAGGGGCCGGACGCGCCCCGAACCCGCTGTGGACCTTCGGGCTGCTGCGCAGCGAACTGCTCACCACCTTCCGGCGCTGGCGCACGCTCGCGCTGCTGGGTGTGCTGGCCGCGGTGCCGATCCTGGTCGGCATCGCCGTCAAGCTCGAAACGCGGGACGGCTCATCGGTCGGCGGAGGCGGTGGCGAGGGGCCGGCGTTCATCACGCAGATCACCAACAACGGCCTGTTCCTGGTGTTCACCGCGCTGGCCGCGACGCTCCCGTTCTTCCTTCCGATGGCGATCGGGGTCGTCGCGGGTGACGCGATCGCCGGGGAGGCCAACGCCGGAACGCTGCGCTATCTTCTGGTCGCCCCGGCGGGCCGCACCCGCCTGCTGCTCACCAAGTACGCGACGACAATGGCGTTCTGCCTGGTGGCGACGCTGGTGGTGGCGGTCTCGGCGCTGGCCGTCGGGGCGCTGCTGTTTCCGCTGGGCGATCTGACGACCATCTCCGGCACGCGGATAGGTTTCGCCGACGGCCTGGCGCGTGCGCTGCTGATCGCCCTGGTCGTGGCCGCGTCGTTGATCGGTCTTGCCGCCCTCGGTCTGTTCGTCTCCACCCTGGTCAACAGCGGGATCGCGGCGATGGCCACCACGGTGGGTCTGCTGATCACCGTGCAGATCCTCGACCAGATACCGCAACTGCACGCGATCCAGCCGTACTTCTTCTCGCACTACTGGCTGTCCTTCGCCGACCTGATGCGCGAACCGGTCTACTGGGACGACCTGGTCAGGAACCTCGGGCTGCAAGCGCTGTACGCGGTGGTGTTCGGCTCGGCTGCCTGGGCGCGGTTCACCACGAAGGACATCACGGCGTAAGGGCGCCCTCCTGACGGGGGCGGGGCGCTTGGACGGCCGTCTCCGTCTCGTGCGGGAAGTGCGCGAGCGGAGCCTCCTGCGCGAAGAAGGTCTTCGCGCGCGCCAGCGCCTCCGCGTCCTTGAGCACGTCGCCCCGCGCGCTGCCGCAGCCGAGCAGGACGCCGCCGAAGCGCATCTTCAGGTACGCGGCCGAGTTGTTGAGCGTGCCGGTCAGCGGGGCGGCCACATCGGGTTCGCGGTCCGCGAGCGCGGTGACGCCCCAGAGGGTGCGGCCGGCCAGGGTCGCCTTGAAGCCGATGCCGGGGGTGCGCAGCCAGCCGGACCAGTGGTCCAGGTAGCGCTTGGTCGGGCCGGACACCGAGTACCAGTACAGCGGCGAGGCGATCACGATGTCCGTGGCGGCGAGCGTGGCGTCCAGGAGCCGGCCCGCGGCGGTGTCGGAGGGCGGCCGCACATGGTCGCTGTCGTGGCGCAGGTCGGTGAACTCGGGCAGCGGGTGGTCGAGCAGGCGGATCCACTCCTGCTCGACGTCCACGGGCAACTGCTCGGCGGCCCTGTGGGCCAGCAGTTCGGTGTTGCCGTCGAGACGGGTGCTGCCCAGCACGAACAGGAAACGGCGGGTCATCGGTCCCCCAGGTGATCGGCCCACGAGGAATACAGGATTGCGCATTATATGCACATGCAAGGATGCTCCGTCGAGTGTGCTCCGTCCAGTGCGCGGAGGACGCGGTGGGGCAGGCGCTGCCGGGGCCGGGGGAGGGCCCGTGAAGCGGGTCGTCGGCCGGACCGTCGTGTTGCGGCGGTCGGGAGGGCGGTTCCTGGTGCGAGTCTGTGACGTCGCGGTGACGCGGAAACCGTGGCGAGCGGCGACACTCGACAGTACGCAAGGGTACGACCGGATCGTGACGCCGGGGGAGTGAGGGGGACGATGTCTCGTCTCAGCCGCGAGGAGAAGCGGGAAGAACGGCGCGGCGCGGGTCCGGCGGCGCCGGTGGATGTCCGTGTCTCGGCCGTGGGCGAGGCGACGGTCGACGGCGTACCCCTTGCCGCGGCCCCCGGCCGGGAGATCCAGGACGCCGTCCTTGACCACCTCCACCGCCTGGCCCGCACGCTCGGCCACCCCGTACGGGCGGCGATCCACGACGCCCGCGTCGGCTATGTGGTCCCCCTCCAGGTGGACACCGACGGCGCCAGCCGCTTCACGGCCGACCCGGCAAGGATGACTCCGCGGACCAAGGCGGGGGCGCGGGCGTCGGAGGAGTCCGGGGCGGCTTCGGAGCCGGGACTGCCGGAAGAGGCGGAAGCGCGGGAGGCGTTGGGGGAGTCGGCCGACGGTTCGGGGGAGCCGGCCGACGGCTTCTCGCCGGGTTCCGGTCATGGCTCCGCCGCTGCCACCGCCGAACGGCCGCCGTATCGCGAAAGCCCCACCCACTTCCTGCGATCCGTCGTCGAACCGGTGCGGGAGGCCGCTCCGACGTACCCGCTGCGGGCGGTACCGGAGCCGACGCCGCAAGTGCAACCCCCGGTACCGGAGTCGCTGACGCACGCGCAGCCCCCGGAACCGGAGCCGACGCCGCGCGCGCAGGCTGCGGCCACGCTCGGGCCGGTGCGGATGACGGATGTCGCCCCTGGCACGGTCCGGCCGCCCACCGGCGTCTTCGGGCCGCCCCCGGTCATGCCCGGCCACCCGTCCGGCCCGGCGGACCCACCCCACCTCACAGCCCCGCCCCACCTCACAGCCCCGCCTCACCTCACGGAGGCGCGTCATCTCACGGAGCCGCCTCACCTCACGGAGGCGCGTCATCTCACGGAGCCGCCGCGTCCTACGGAGCCGCCACGTCCCGCCGAGGCGTCCCTGCCTGTCGAGCCGAGCCCGGCCGCGGTGCTGAAGCCGTCCGGTGCATCCGGGACGGACGGTACGTCCGGTTCCGCGCCGGACTGGGTGTCTGACGCGACCGTTTCGGGGGCGAGTTCCGTCTTCGCGCTCAGCGTTCCCGAGTCATCCCGTACCACCCCCCGTTCGCTCGTCGCCGACTTTCCCGCCGGGGCGGATCCCGATCCCAGGCCCACGCCGGCCCGCGGGTTCGATGCCGTGGCCGAGGCCGTGCTCGGGGACGGGGACGGGGACGGGGACGGGCAGGGCGGTGGGGCCGTGCTCGGGGAGCCGACCGCGCGGATCAACGAGGCCGTCAGGGCGGGGCGGATCGACGCGGCGGCCGAGTTGGCGGAGCGTACCGTCGATGAGGCCGCCGCCGACCTGGGGCCCGATCACCCCGAAGTGCTCCGGCTGCGCGAACTGACCGCCTACATCGCCTACTTGTCCGGCGATCCGCTGCACGCCTTCCGGCTGTCGCTGGACCTCGCCCGGCTCCGCCGCGGCAGCCGGGACCCCGAGGCGGCCTACGGCAACGTCCAGAGCGCGGCGGCGGCCTGGCGCGCCGTACGCGATCCCGAGCAGGGTCTCAGCCTCGGCCGGGACCTGATCGCCCTGTGGACGGAACTCACCGCCGAGGACGGTCCGGCGGCCGACGACCTCGAGCAACTGGAGTCAGCCCGCGCCCGCATGGTCCGCCTGACCGAACGCGCGGCCCGGGCGGCCGACTAGGCCGACGATGATGCGCCGCCCCGTCACTGCACGCAGAACTCGTTGCCCTCCGGATCTCCCAACACTCCGTTCTAGCGGTTCTGGAGTGTCGGCATGGTGGCATCCGTCCTGGTCAAGCCCGGTAACGGGAACCTGTCCGTCCCTACAGAGGGGATGACGACCAGCACCCCACGGGACCCGCTCGGGGGCACGGTCTACACCGAGACCCTTCGGGGTGTGCGGTGCGTCCGGCTCTCTGTGCTCACTGACGAGACCACCAGCCCCGAGCGGCAGCGCGAGGCAGACGACATAGCCGCGGCAGCCCTCGGAATCGACTTCGGCGAGGGTGACGCGCTCCGCGAAGCCGTGGACCTTGACGTGTCCGCGAGCAAGATTTCCCCGTTCGACCGTCCCGCGCTCGGGTCATGGCTCGCCCGTCCGGACGAGTTCGACGTGTTGGTGTGGTGGCGATTTGACCGTGCCATCCGGTCCATGGGCGACATGCACGACCTAGCCAAGTGGGCAAAGGCTCACCGAAAGATGCTCGTCTTTGCCGAGGGCATCGGCGGGGGTCGTCTTACGTTCGACTTCCGCAACCCCATGGACCCCACGTCCGAACTCATGATGATGATGCTTGCCTTTGCCGCACAGGTGGAGGCACAGAGCATCAAGGACCGTGTCACCGGTGCCATAGCGGCAATCCGCAAGATGCCGCTTCGGTGGCGCGATACACCGGGTTTCGGCTGCTGGCCAGAGACAGCCTCACGGGGGCACTCGCTGGCTCCGTTGAATGGGTGCGCAACGACGCTGGGTTGTGGGTGCAGTGGGACGAGCCCGTGACCGGGTGCGCCTACGGGCTGCACTGCCCGGCCGTGTGGCTCACCGACCGCACCCCCGACCAGGACCCGCCGCAGGGTCTCCAGTTCGTGACCCCCACGCCCCGACTCCGGGCAGCGTGACCGGAGCCTCGCCAATGCTTCCCAACTCGGGGTGTGGCGGGGTTCTCGTCGTTTCACGGGCACAGCAAAGCCCCACCATGCCTAGCACGATGGGGCTGCCGTGAGCGGGTGTGGCTGGTCCGACTCGTCAGACGGTGCCGAACTCTCCGCCCTTGACGCTCGCCACGAAGGAAGCGAACGAGTCGGCGGGGAAGTCCAGTACGGGACCAGCCGGGTTCTTGGAGTCACGGACGGGGACCACGCCGCAGGAAGCGACGAGGTTTGCGGCGACCTCGATGCACTGGCCGCCGTTGCTGCTGTACGAGGACGTGTACCACTGCGGGTCTTCGGTCGTCACGGGGTGCCCTTTCGTAACTGTTCGATCATGGCCGCTGATGCCGCCTGGGAAGCAGCTTCGACCTGTGGCTGATGGTAGGCCGTCAACATGGGCTGGACGAACCGCATATCCCGCTCTAGTTGTCCTTGCTGCGCAGACTCGGAGTACGCGACGTGCGACCGGTCCGGGAGGGTTAGGAGAGTAACCGGCAGGTCGAACGAACGACGCTCGCCAAGATCGAATGGGGACACCTGGAGCACGCTGTTCGGCAGCTCGGCGAACGCAACGAGCTTGTCCAACTGTGCTGCCATGACTCCCGAGCCCCCGACGCACCGTCGGATACAACTCTCGTCCAACACCGCGTGGATGAACGGCGGGGGATTCCGTACTAGCCTCGGGCTTTCACGAGGGGGACCGTCCGAGTGTTGATCAAATAAGCGAGGAGTGCCTCTGAGCTGGGACGATAGGGCTTGTCGAAGGTCCTGTT